>JBEPXR010000235.1:0-4389 GCA_041641775.1 Desulfobia sp.
CTTCGTTCAATGCTTTACGGGTAGCTTCGGAAATCTGCGTCTCTGTTTCAGTCAGCATATCGTCGAGACGCACATTGATATTACTGGACATTTCGCCGAGGTTGTCTTTGACAATCCCCCTCAACTCCGTAAAAGACTGGTTGAGTTTCTTTTCAAAGAAATCATTCCGGGTGGAGTTGGAGATAACGATAAACGTTATCGAGGCGATGATGAACAGGAGCATGGCAATGGCAGCCGGAACTATAAGCTGAAGACGGAAATTGTTGCGAAGTAGTTTCATGTTGTCGTTCTCCCTCCATTGGAACAGCCTTTTTGAACTCCGTTAGCTCCCAGCGGCAAGCAGACCGCAGGTCTTCGCTGATTGACAGAAGTTTCGCTATGGTAAAAGTATATGTATGGTAAGCAGTACACTGAATCTGATGAATACAAAGTACCTGTTGTTCTCGCCGATTTTCTTATTCCATGGTTTCAAAAGTAATGCGGGGGTCAACCACTACGTAGCTCAGATCGGAGAGCAGTCTCGAGATCAGTCCTATTATCGTAAAAAAGTAGAGTGTTCCCATGACGACGGGATAATCTCTGTTCATAATGGACTCATAGGCCAGCAGGCCCATACCGTCCAGTGAAAAGATAGTTTCGATAAGCAAGCTCCCGGTGAAAAAGGCTGTTATGAAGGAGCCGGGAAAACCTGTTATAATTGGAATTATCGCATTCCGGAAGACATGATGGTACAGAACCC
The DNA here is from genome assembly GCA_041641775.1 of Desulfobia sp. GTDB lineage: Bacteria > Desulfobacterota > Desulfobulbia > Desulfobulbales > SURF-16 > JAWLDV01. The sequence goes on from JBEPXR010000235.1 coordinate 740, forward strand.
GATTCTGACTGAGCCCCTTAGCTCTGGCAGTCAGGACATACTGTTTGCGAATCTCCTCCAGAAAGCTGTTTTTGGTCAGCATGGTCATAACCGCCAGACTGCCGACGGCACTGGCGGTTATGGGCAGCACCATGTGCCACAAGTAATCGAGTACTTTTCCCATAAGAGAGAGCTGTTCCCAGTTGTCCGAGACTATTCCCCGAAGAGGGAAAATATTCCAGAACGACCCCCCGCCAAAAAGAACAATAAGGACAATGGCCAGGACAAAACCCGGAATGGCATAGCCCACCAGGATGACAGTGCTGGAGAGCACATCGAAACGTGAACCGTCGGCTACTGCCTTCTTGATCCCCAGCGGAATACAGACCCCGTAGACAATGATAAACGTCCAAAGCCCTAGTGACATGGAAACCGGAAGTTTGGAGATCACCAGACCGGTAACGCTCTTATGGTGGTAATAGGACTGACCAAAATCAAACAGCAGGTAATTTTTCATCATTGAGATGAAGCGGACGGCCGGTGGTTTATCAAAGCCATACAGGGCCCTGATTTCGTCAAGCCGCTCCTGGTCGAGCCCCTCTCTGCCCTGGTAAAGAGTGCTGGTCCCCTGACTGATCTCACCCACCCGGGCAGCCCCTTCAATTTCAGCGATCATCCTTTCCACCGGCCCGCCGGGTACAAACTGGGTGATGATGAAGGTGATCAGCATAATCCCGAAGAGGGTAGGTGCCATCAACAGTATGCGGCGGAGAATATAGGCTGCCATTCCGATTTAATTACAAGTCAACAGTTGGACACTCATATTACCTTCTACTGCCTGCCCCAAAGATATAAGTGCAATCTCGGCTAATGCTCTTTCAGCCACCAGGTCATGAGCAGCTGAAAAGGCTGATAATATATAGGAAGATTATCGGGTCTGCCGAATTTGTCCCAGTAGGTGATCCGATGTTTTCCCAGGTACCAGTTGGGAACGACGTAATAATTGTACCATAACACCCTGTCCAGGGCCCGGCATGCGGCCTGCAGCTCTTCCTGGGTGTCGGCATAGATTATGTGCTCGATCATCTTGTCCACCACAGGATTTTTTATACCTATCAGGTTTCTGGATCCTTTCCGGTCGGCTGCCTCGGAACTCCAGTAATCCCGCTGCTCATTACCCGGAGATTGTGACTGACCGAAAACTGTCACTGTCATGTCAAAATCGAAGGTCTGCATTCTTCTCGTATAGAGGGCCGGATCAATGGTCCGGTATTCCGCCTCGATGCCGAGAACCTGCAAATTGTTGACGTAGTCGGCCATCACCCGCTCAAAAGAAGGAGAAGCCAGTAGAATGTCAAATGAGAACATTCGTCCTTCCTTATTGGTCAGCACTGAGTTTTTTACCTGCCAGCCTGCTTCTTTCAGGAGTTTGTTTGCCTGGCGCAGGTTTTTGCGGACCTTGCTGGGCGGCCCTCCCTCCACAGGGGTAGGTGGTGTTGTAAAAACTTCCGGCGGCAGCTGATCACGGAAAGGTTTGAGATATTCAAGCTCAAGGCCTTCCGGAACACCCCGGGCTGCCAGTTCCGAATTGCTGAAGTAGCTGTCTGTTCTGGTATACTGGTTGAAAAATAGGGTCTGATTGATTTTCTCAAAATTAAAGGCCAGGTTCAGGGCCTTACGTACTTTGGGATCCTGAAAAAGAGGATTGCGGAGATTAAAGACGAAACCCTGCATGCCTGCGTTGTTTTTATGGGGAAAATAATTTTTCCTGATCAAACCCTGCTCGAATTTCTTGCCTTGAAGGTCCCGGGCCCATTGTTTGGCGATATTGACAAGCATAAAATCGAATTCACGGGCTTTGAAGGCTTCCACTGAAACTATCTGATCCCGAAAATACTTGAAAACTATGGTGTCGAAATTGAACATTCCCTGTCGACAGGCAAGATTTTTGCCCCAATAATCAGGATTACGGCTATAGGTTATTGTCTTTCCCTCTTTATAATCACTGACAATGTAAGGTCCTGAACCGACCGGTGGTTTGAGTCCACGCCCCCCCCAACCGTTCTGGCTGTAGTAATTTTTGGAAAATACAGGCATCTGTCCGGCTATCATATGCAGTTCACGGTTTGGTCTGGCAAATAGAAAGCGTACTTTTTTCTCACTGAGGATTTCCGCCTTCTTGATATCCTTGTAATAAGCGGCATAAAAAGGATGAGCTTTGTCGCTTTTTAGAGTATCCAGTGAAAATTTGACATCTTCAGCCGTAACCGGTTTGCCATCAGAGAAGGCAGCCTCAGGCCGAAGGGTGAATGTGACCGACATCCTGTCCTCGGCCAGGTCGATATCGCCGGCCAGCAGACCATATTCCGCGAATGGTTCATCCAGACTCTGGGTACACAGGCTTTCAAAGACGAGAGTTTCTATCCCTTCAGGGGCAGTACCCTTGAGGGTGAAGGGGTTCATCTTGTCAAAGCTCCCCAGACCGTGCAGGATAACTTTGCCCCCCTTTACCGCTTTGGCAGAGGTATATTCAAACCGCTTAAAATCGGCTGGGTATTTGAGGTTGCCGTCTATGCTGATCCCGTGGGCGGCATAGACCTGCCCTGCAACGAGGCAAATGAAAACAGTAAACCCCAAAAGCAAAGAGATTATGACAATACGGTTCGTACTTTTTCTACTCTTCATTGTAAAACGTCAGCAGGTATGACTCAGAAAATTAAAAAAACGTTATTGAATTTTACTGATCGGACGATCATTTTCTTCTTTTGAGTATAACGACACTATACATTTCGTCATCAACGCCATTTTCCATAATTTTTTTTTCAGTTTCGACGAATTGTTCTGGGGGAATTTCCGGAAAATACACATCACCTTCAACTTCCCTGTCAAGGACACTGAGTATTATGGTATCGGCAAGTGGCAGTGCCTGCCGGAAAATTTCTCCCCCGCCGGCTATAAAAACCTTGGTGCTTTCCCGGCATTTTTCCAGCGCTTCTTCCAGACTGCCTGCTAGTGTTGCCCCTTTAAGGGAGTAATTGGTATTTCTAGTGACAACGAGTGTTTTGCGGCCGGGAAGGGGCCGGCCTATTGACTCAAAGGTTTTACGCCCCATGATCAAAGGGTATCCCATGGTAGTTTCCTTAAACTGTTTCAGATCGCTGGGGAGATTCCAGGGAATACCATTTCTGCTTCCGATAACTCTATTGGCTGCCATTGCAGCTATGATAATTATTTCCAATGAAAACTTTGATTATGGTGAGTCTTCCGAAACACGGTCAGAAGATAAGGGTATGAAGTCAGAATAATCCATTTGACAAGGCTTTGATATATTTTTCATAATTAATGCAAATGGATAAAAAAAACAATATGATAATAGTTACCGGTGATAGATTGACTGCGTGAATCTCATATTTATCCCGGAACATACACTCGCCTGACTTACTCGTTAATCATAACGAAATGTTCCTGGCGAAAAGCATGCCAAGGAAAAGTCAATGAACCTCACTGAATTTATTTATAACTGCACAAAGAAAAGCTTGCCGATCCTGATGGATGGAGCCATGGGTACCCAACTGGCCGTAGCTGGTTGTGAAATGGGGGGGCACAACTGTCTCGAGAATCCAGATGCGGTGAAAAATATTCACCGGCAATATCTGGATGCAGGCTCCGAT
>JBEPXR010000236.1:0-4376 GCA_041641775.1 Desulfobia sp.
CTGCCTCCGATGCTGCTGATTCAGCTCGGAATCCAACCTGATCACCACGCTCTCCCCGTCCCTGGCTCCACAGGAGAGCTCTCCCGGAATGATAAAATGAAAGGGATACCTATTATCCTCCGGAACAACCCGGCCCCTGACCCTGCCTCCCTGATAGATTCCGATTATCTTGTCAGTCGTCCTCTGAAGTATGGCGAGAATCCTGCCCTCCCATTTTTTCCGCGTCTTTCTGGTCAACTGCACAAGCACCCGATCTCCATGGATGCCGTGGTTCATCTGGCGGGGAGGAATGAAGACATCGCTGTCCCTGCTATTTTCCTGACCTTCAGAATCGAGGGAGACAAATCCGAACCCTTTGGGATGGAAGGACAGGACCCCTTCCCGGACATTGGCATTATCGAGGGTATATTGCTTTTTCCCGTTACGCCGGAGGACATTCTGCTGATAGAGTGAAGCGACGGCGGTATTGATTTCGTTGGTATAGGTAGAGGGCAGCTGCAGAATTTCTCTGATTTTCTTTGGATCTATGCCCTTGGGATGATTATATACTATGAGTAGAATATCCTTTAAAAGGGTCTGCAGTTTCTCAGTGGGGAGAAAACTAACGCTTTTTTTCCTGGGAGTCCGAGGATATTTTTTTTTGTTCTTTTTTGCCATAAAAAGATATTATCTGGTATTTGTTAACCCGGCTCCCTGACACTGATTGCCGTTACCTCGACACGGGTGTCGGTTCCGGGGGACCGGGTACTGCCCCACTCCAGTATTGAGACATCCGCTGCGGATCTGCCTGCCCATCCGGGAACTGAGAAATCTTTTTTGCTTGGGATGTCCTCTTTGCGGAAGCGGAAGGAAATTCGATATCCCCGATTAGATGTTCCCGGTTATTTGTTATTGAATACAACTGTATCATATCAACTAGATGAAGACGAACAAATTTGACATAAGTTCATTCTGCCGACTGATGGAGGAATATCTGGGAGAGCAGGAAGGTCCCGCCAATCTCTTCTGGCGGGCTTTTTCCTATGCAGTGAACGCCCATCAGGACCAGAGAAGAAAATCGGGTGAGGCCTACATCAGCCATCCCTGCCAGGTCGTCCGGATTCTTGTGGAAGAAGTCGGTGTCCGGGACCCGGCAACTCTGGCTGCCGCCATTCTTCACGATACGGTAGAAGATGTGGAAGAGATAACTGTTTCCACAATATATCAGATGTTCGGCAGTTCCGTTGCCGCTATTGTCGAAGGCTGCACCAAAATAAGCAACTTCAGCGGTGATCGCCAGAGTTTCTACAAACTCGTCCACCGGAAAATTTTCAGTCAGGCCTCGGCCAGGGTCGAAGTGATGCTGGTGAAACTGGCGGATCGCCTCCACAACCTGCGTACCCTGAGTGCCATGCCCAAAAAGAAGCGGCAGAAGATCGCCGACGAAACCCTGAGTGTCTATGCCCCGATCGCCCGGGTGATGGGACTCTTCAGAATAAAGCGGGAACTCTACGAGCTCGCTCTGACCTATAAGTTTCCCAAGCAGAGCCAGAAAGCGCTCTCCATGATCAGGAGAATAGAGAACAGTGAAGAGATCAGGATTATCAGGGGAACACTTGACAGTGCCTTGAAGGAATCAGCCCTCAACTACGATCTCCGCCTGAAGGCCAAAGGATTATGGGCCTACTATGACACCAACCTCCAGGTCCTCGTCCAGGAAATCGAAGAGACCATGGCCTCAACCATTGTGGTTGACAGCATCCCTGACTGTTACAAGGCCCTTGGAGTGGTGCATCAGCTTTACCCCCCCATACCCGGGACGGTCAGAGATTTCATCGCTAACCCCAAGCCCACCGGCTATCAGGCTCTCCACACCAGGATAAATATCAAGGGGAACAATTACCTCTTTAAGATCCGCACTCCCAGGATGATGCAGGTCGCCAAAAACGGGATCATTAACGAATGGCTTTCCTTTCATAAGGTCCCAGAAGCTTTTGCCCAGGAAATCAGGGACATGTTCCGCATATTGGGCTCTGATTCCGAAGTACCCTATCATGACATGATAGCTGCCAGCGGGAAAAAAGAGATCTACACCTATACTCCTAAAGGAGACATGATCTGCCTTCCCTTCCACTCCACTGTCCTGGATTTCGCCTTTAAGGTTCATACCGAAATCGGCAAACACTGCCTCAGCGCCAAAGTTGGCACAAAAAATGTAGATAGAAGATATATTCTTAAGGACGGAGACAGAGTCGATATCGTAACCCAGGATAAGCCGGTGGATTTTGATTCTGAAATCCAGAGGCTCTGCAAGACCCCAAAAGCACGATCTGAACTCTCCAAGCTATTCAGGCAGCGGCGCAGACCGCTGAATATTCAGATAGGGAAAAAGCTGGTCAGACAGGAACTCAAACGTTACGGCATTCCTCACACGGTCCTGGATAAACCCGAAGTGAGTGAGATACTAAGCTACTTTGACAGGAACAGCATGGAGGAACTTTATTCGGCCATTGGACAGGGGAGGCTGCGCCTTGGTGAAGTTGCCTACGAAATCGGGCACGGTCTTTATGACGGGGGATTAATTCTCGATACACCTACCGGGGCCCTGAATCAGGTCTATCTGAATACACTCGACCCGGTTTGCGTCAAGCTCTCTCAATGCTGTCACCCCATTCCTTCGGAAAAGGGTCTGCTGGCTCTTTTGAGCGAAAGAGGGGTTTCCGTGCACCATAAAGATTGCAGCCGGTTGAAAAGCCTCAAACTGAGCCGTGAAGACATAATCGAGATCAGGTGGCACCTGAAAAAGACCAGGGTCAAGAAACCCCAGAGCCTCCATATAACCACGCCCTACAGCCGGAACCGTATCTTCATGCTTTTAAGCGTGGCCCCGATGGAGATGAAGATCACCGAAGTCATCGCCCTGGCCAGTCGTCCCTCGACCACCGCTGGCTGGGAGGTCGATTTCACCGTTGAATCGCTCTGGGGTCTGCGCAGCATACTTCACCACTTTGACAAAATCAAAATTCCCTACGAATTCGTCTTCGAGCAATAAAAATACCTGATTGTCCAGGCCAGACTGTAGCTCCCGTAAAGGAAAGCAGCCACTTCACTGAAAAATCTTTTTCCCCCTGAGTTATCCCGCGGACATGAAATGGTCAACAACAGGGGATCACTCCAATTGACCGAGGTCAGCTCAAGATCTTTGAAGCCTGGCATTGTTCTTCTGCCGCACTGCTTTTTGACCGCCTCCTTGGCCGACCAGAGAAGGGCAAGCCTTTGCCTTGGTGAGTATGCTTGGCTGCCTCTGCCGCCAAGCATCTTCCGTTCACCATCGCTGACAAAATACCCCTGGATACGATCAAGGGCGGCATCGATCTTTTGAATATCTATTCCACAGACCCTTTTGTCTGCCAAGGCGGCAGCCAGACCATCACTGTGGGATATGGAGATACCCGCTGCCTGTTTTTCCCCCCAGGGACCTGACGCCAGGTAGGGAGCTCCTTTTTCTGTCTGTTCGATGACCATCGACCGAAAGTCCCGGAAGGAGGGGCTCCCGCCTCTTTCAACCTCCAACATCCGAAATATTGCCTCTTTTGCGGCTATCCTGCCGGCGAGCCACTCCCGCCGCCTTTTCCCGCTGCCCAGATTTGCGAGCTTCCTTTTCTCGGTATCGGCCAGTCTTGTTTCAGCCAGATAGGAAAACCGCTGACCAACGAGGTCGACTTTAGCCAGAATAAGGGCAAAATCCATGGAATCCGGTTCCTTTCCCCTTGCCAGTTTTTTTGCAGCCGCTATACTGAGATCCGTCAGCATCGTTCAGAACATCCAGGTAACTCTGCAGGTTGATTGAGGTGAGGTCGAATGGCAATACTTGATATCAGCGTAATCATAATCCTGTTGATCTTCCTCATAAGGGGCTTATGGATAGGGTTCATTCGTCAGACTGCCTCAATTCTCGCCCTGATTCTGGGGTTTCTCATCGCAGGTAAATATTACGGTGAATCAGGGCTGTTTATCACGCCCTATATCAACAACAAAGAGCTCGGTTTTTTCATTGCCTATCTCCTTATTTTTCTCTTGGTCTTTTCTCTGGTCCATCTTTTTGGCCTGTTTATGAAGAAAGTAGCGAGCGTCGCCCTCCTCGGCTGGTTCGACCGTTCCCTGGGCGGCATCTTCGGGGGTATCAAGGGTATCTGCCTGTCCTGCCTGCTTTTCCTGACTCTCAGTACCGTTATTTCATCATCCAGCCCTTTTTTCAGGCACTCCCGGGCCTTTCCTTACCTGGAACGGATATCACAGCACCTCATCGTCCTCATCCAGGATAAAGCTCTGCAAAAATCTATGCTGCCCGCAGAACCACCTGTTTCAGATATGTTTTCTGCCGTAATAACATCTGA
>JBEPXR010000237.1:0-4328 GCA_041641775.1 Desulfobia sp.
CGTCAAGCAGCAGTCTGCTGTTTTCCAGAGTGATGGTCCGTTCTCCAAGAAAGTTGGTGAATTGATCAAGCGTCCCGTCATCACAGTCGTAGCAGAGCCGGTATTCCCTGGTCAGCCTGTTCAGGGCCAGTTGGGCTTTCTGGCTGAGCGCGCTGCTCTCCCGGGCTACAAGGTACCCCTGGACCGCAGCGGCCAGGCCTGAGCCGACCATGGCCGCCAGCACCCCGGTAAGGATAAGGACGGCGATGATTTCAATCAGCGTAAAACCTGCCTGCCCGTCTATTTCGATCTCTGCCGATTTCATCTTGCTACTCGCTGAAAAAGACCGAAAGGCTGTTCTGGCCTTTGGTGGCGGTCACCTGTCTGATCTCAAAGCCGGTTGAGCCAATAGCGCCGCCTGCCTCTGAAATAGTTATGGTCAAATTCTCGAATGACTCTTCATAAGTAGTTTTTACCTGCTGGAAAGACTCCTTGCAGTCAGTCCAGGAACCGGTTGAGTTGTCTTCAGTTCCGGCTGCAAGGAGATAATCCTGGTAGATTGCAGTCATTTCCTCTATTGGTTGCTGGATTTCGGCAAGATCCCGGACAAGGGAGAGGGATTCGCCGCTTTTGAGCACTACACCGTTGAGAAAAGTGAACACCGCCAGGGAGGCCACGGTAACAATCACCATGGTTACAATAACCTCTATGAGGGTGAAGCCCTGCTCAGAGTGCAAAATTTCTTTGATCTGTTTATGGAAGCCGAACCTGCAGTCTCGGCGGTGTCGACCTGCTGGCCTGTCATGGGGCTGAAACGCCATCTCAAGCGAAGACTGGATGCGGCTTTTTTGTATAGATTTCGATTTATGGGTGCTTGAAAAATTAGGCAGTGAACTTACTTGTCTCTTCATCAGGGGATGAATCCGGTATTTCTGGTGATCGTTATATCAATGGAAGAGGAGGGAGAGTTCACTGTGATCGTCCTGTCTGCGGTCAATCTGGTACCGTTACCCGGCTGGACACTGTCGTGGGGCATTCCCCACTCGGAATCAAAGGATATGCTGAACGAATCTGTACTGATCGAATCCGGCAGATCGATGGCATCTTTCTCTTCGGCCGGAAGCGTGGAACGGTTGGCTGTGCTGTTTCCTGAAAAGAGCCAGTAGCTCCCACCGGTGGAGAAGATTCCCCAGGAGAGATCCGAATTCATGGCCATTTTCTGGGCGAAACGGAGATGAGATTTGAGAGTGTCGGCTGCCTTGTGCAGTTCCCCCCGGCTGCCGGAAAGTCTGCCGGCAGCTGCTATGGCCAGAAGACCGATGAGGATCAGAACTGCGATGACCTCCAGCAGGGTAAAACCTCTTATGGATTTTGTTTCAGGAATCCGGATTCTGGGTTCAGCCAATACGGTACGCCTTTTTTCAAGAGGGCAGCCACCACCCGGTAAAGGGCAGAAAACCCTGATCGGCTGCCCGTTCAGAGATTGCTAAGGTCTTACTCGTTGTTCCAGGGGCAGCGAAACGTTCTGCTCTTCTCATCTTCACCAATATCAGAGAACCAGTCGGGCGTATCATCGTTGTCAGTCAGAGTGATTGTGCAGTCACTCTGGTCTCCTGAGTAAGCGGCATCGAAATCACCAAGGTTGGTCGGGATGGCCACGTTGGTGCCGCCAGTTCCGGTTATCTCATTGCTGTCGTTGGTGCCGTTGGCTCCGGCCCCGCTGTTTTTCAGCAGGTATTCGGAGTAGGCCATACTGATATTGGATCTGCCTGCCGCAAAGGCTTCTCCCAGGGCTTTTTTTCTCGCCTCGTCTGTCAAGGCCCCGAATTTAGGCACGGCAACTGCCGCCAGAAGGCCCAGAATGATGAGAACAGCGATAATTTCGATCAGGGTGAAGCCCTCCTGGTTGGATAGGAAAGATTTTCTGGCTGATTGATCTTTGTGCAGCATGATTGACTCCCTAAGCTAAGTTTGTAAGGTGGATATGTGAGTCTCAGTCACGTTCATCGGCGGCCGGGTTTGCTGGATCGTATCGAAGCACTCCGGTCGGGGTCATACAGGACCCACCTGATCTGGATGGACCTGGTTATGCGAGGATTATTTATCAGTTGAAGGGAATTTTCAGTTTTGATTGTCAGAGATGACTTATCAGTTCTGAAAAAAATTTCTGCAGATAGCGGGAATTGCCCAAGTGGCACTTTTCACCATTATATGTAATGAGAGCTGAGCCGAAAGTCAAGCAAATCCATGCCGGACAGCAGATTTCCCCCGTTTGGCCGGAATAGATTGACATCATCCTCTTTTTATCCTTTTCCCCGGGAAGATTGAATGCTCCCATCAAAAGGAGGTCCGCTGGAACAGCACCAGGCAGCCCGTCTCATATGGTCTGGACCATATCCCACATGGGCAGAAAGATGGAGAAGGCAAAAAAACCGATAATGGCGGCCAGGCCGATGGTCAGGATAGGGCCGATTGCCTCGGAGAGCCTCTGGGTTGCGTACTCCACCTCATAATCGTAGTGGGCGGAGATTTCTTGCAGCATTTCATCCAGATTGCCGGACTCCTCACCGATGGCAATCATGTTGACGACCATAGGAGGAAAGTAGCGTCCCGCCCGCAGGGGGCCCGAGATGCCGTGTCCCTCCTCGAGTCTGTCCCGCAGGCCGGCCAATTCACGGGCTATGGCTGTGTTGCCGATGGTATTGGTGAGGATCTGAAACGATTCCATGACGGATACCCCGCTGCTCTGGAGGATGGCGAATATGCTGGTGAAGCGGGACATGGCGCTCTTGTTCAGAAGTCCTCCTATAACCGGGGCCTTGAGGAGGTATGTATCCCGCAGAAGTTTCCCCTGCGGGGTTTTCAGATAGCGTCCCAGAAGGATGAGGCCAAGAATCAGGCCGCCTGCCAGGTAAGGCCAGTAGCTCCAGATAAATTCCTGCAGGGTGATGGCGATTCTTGTGGGCAGGGGGAGATCAATGCCGGCGCTCTGGAAGAGGACGGCAAATTTCGGGATAACAAAGGTGAGCAGGATAAAGAAGGCGACCGCCAGAAAGAGCAGGACGATGACCGGATAAAACATGGCACCTTTAACCTCCGACCTGACCTTTTCTTCATGCTCCAGAATATACGACAGTCGGTCCAGAACTTCGGGCAGGGCCCCTGACGATTCCCCGGAGCGTATCATGCTGCAGTAAAGTTCCGAGAAGACGCGGGGATGGCGTCGAAATGAATGGTAGAGGGATTCGCCGTTAATGATATCTTCACCTATGCTGGTGACCGTTTTTTTCAGCAGCGGGTTTTCAGTCTGGGCCTCCAGAGTCTGAAAGATGTTGACGATCGGGATGCCTGCCCGCAGCATGGTGCGCAGCTGTTTCGTAAAAAGGATGAGTTCTCCGGATTTGATCCGGATAAAACGCATTCTGAATCCTTCCCGGTCTAACCTGCTGCCTTCGTGCCTTAGTGAGACCCGAGCCGGAATGTACCCCTGTTCAATCAGCTGGCTGCTGGCAGCATCTGCTGATTCTGCTTCCAGGGTTCCACTGACAGTGGCCCCGGTTTCATTGATAGCCTTATAGTAAAAAATAGCCACGAACGTCTCCCTACATCATTACGGCAAAGCCCGCTTCTTCAAAGGTGGTGACTCCCCGGCGGATCTTTTCTGCGGCATCTTCTTTCATGGAGCGAAAATTGCCGGACTCGTATGCAGCTCTGGTGATCTCCCGGGACGATTTCTGCTGCAGGATAAGCTCCTGGATGGTTTCATCGTTGATCAGGGTTTCAAAAACTCCGGTCCGGCCCCTGTAGCCCGTACTGTTGCAGGCGAAACAACCTCTCCCTCTGCTGAAACGGGCATCCGGGGTATCCTGCAGGCCCCATGCTTCAAGCACCTCTTCAGGGGGGTGGTATTCTTCCCGGCAGTCCGGACAGATGGTCCGAACCAGCCTCTGGGCAAAGGAGGCCAGAAGAACGGAAGAGATGAGGAATGGCTCGATCTCCATATTGAGAAAGCGGGTGACCACACCGGCCGCGTCGTTGGTGTGCACCGTACTGAGAACGAGATGTCCGGTCATGGCGGCTTGAATAGCTATGGAGGTGGTCTCCCGGTCCCTGATCTCACCCACCATAACCACGTCCGGATCCTGGCGGAGAATGGCCCGAAGGCCGCTGGCGAAAGTCATCCCCGCCTTGTGATTTAACTGGGTCTGCCTGATTTTGGCGATCCGGTACTCCACCGGATCCTCCAGGGTAATGACGTTTATCTCCGGTTTATGAATCTCTTTGAGTATGGAGTAAAGGCTCGTGCTCTTGCCGCTGCCGGTAGGGCCGGTTGAGAGAATCATCCAGTA
>JBEPXR010000238.1:0-4318 GCA_041641775.1 Desulfobia sp.
GGAACAGCTCAAGCGGAGCATGTCCCAGTTCGAAGCAAGTAACAGGGCTGGGGGCGACGAAGCAGGCCCCCGGTATGAGATTGGCTGGGATGACCGGCCCCGGGTTCAGAAAAAGGATCAGAGGGAGAACCACTCTGGCGGGATTCAGCTTGATATGCACAGGGGAGAGGACAGCCTGGATAATGAATTTGAAAAATACGACCAGTAGCACTCTTTCCTTTTGCCCGGAAGAGAATCGGGATGGAAAAACGATCCCAATGGCATCGTTTTCGCTGAAGATACGGCCTCAAGATAACAGAGGGCTGCAAGACCGCATTTGGATGTGACTTATCCTCCAGGCACAACCGTATAAAGTATAGGAGTCGCTATGATGTTTTTACAGGAAAACGTGGGGAAAATTATCCGTAAGAGCAGGAATTTCCTGGCCGGTATAACCGATCCGATGATCGTTACAGATACAGACCTGGTTATCCATTATGCCAACGAGGCTTTTCTCGGAGCCATGGGGTATACGAAAGAGGAGGTGGTGGGCAGGATGACCTGCGCGGATGTCTGCAAGACCCCGTTGTGCGGCACGCAGAACTGCACCATAAAAAGCTGCATATCCTCAAGAAAGGCTGTGACCGGCCAGACGATTGCCGAGACCCGGGGAGGTGAAAAGGTGCCCATCCGGGCTGCCTGCAACGCCATTTATGATGACAGGGGCAATCCGGTGGGAGGCATCGAGATTCTCTCCAGGCTTGACAACCTTGACGAGGGCTTCCTTGCCAACCTGGCTGATCCTGCCTTTCGGACCGATACTGAGCTGGTCATTCAGAATATCAACGACGCGGCCCTTAAAGTCATGGGCTACAGCCGGGAAGAGGTGGTAGGCAGAATGACCTGCGCTGAACTCTGCAATACTCCACTATGCAATACTTCCAACTGTACCCTCAAGCAGGCCATGCAGAAAAAGAAGCAGGTTGTGGGCGCTACAGTAGCCAGGACCAGAGATGGGCAGGCCCTCCCCATTCGAGCCAGCTGTGGATACCTCCAGGATGCCGAGGGCAGGGTGACCGGTGGTTTCGAGTTGATCAACACCATCGACAACCTGGACGAAGGTTTTCTCTCCACCTTGTCGGACCCTGCCTTCCGGACCGACACCAACTTGATCATCCAGAATATCAACGATGCGGCTCTTAATGTCATGGGCTACAGCCGGGAAGAGGTAGTGGGCAGGATGACCTGTGCAGATCTCTGCAAGACACCTGTTTGCAACACGGCCGATTGTACGATTATCAACTGTATGCGCAGTAAAAAGGCCATTGTCGCCGAGACGGAGGCCACCACCCGGGACGGAACGAAAATCCCGGTGCGGGCCAACTGCGGCTACCTGTGTGATGCCGAGGGCAATGTGACCGGCGGCTTCGAAGTCATCTCAGACAGCGCCTTTCTCTTTATGGCCGATTACATGGCCAGCATAGCCGAGGGCGACCTTTCCGTGGAGGTCGACGGCAAGTTTCTGGGCCGGGAAGATTCTGTCGGTAAACTGGCCGGGGCCGTTAATGCCACGATCGGTAAACTGAGGGAGATCGTCAACGAAGTAAAGAGCGGCTCCAGCAATGTGTCTTCCGGCAGCCATGAATTGAGCGCCACCTCCGAGGAGCTCTCCCAGGGAGCGACCGAGCAGGCCTCCTCCATTGAAGAGGTTTCCAGCTCCATGGAGGAAATGGCAGCCAACATCCGGCAGAACACCGATAATGCGAGCCAGACTGAGAAGATTGCCGCCAGAAGCGCCCAGGATGCCGAGCAGGGAGGCCGGGAAGTGTCCAAGACCGTGACCGCCATGAAGGAGATTGCCGAGAAGATCTCCATTGTCGAGGAGATTGCCAGGCAGACGAACCTCCTGGCCCTGAATGCCGCTATCGAGGCGGCCCGGGCCGGTGAGGCCGGCAAGGGCTTTGCCGTGGTGGCCGCGGAGGTCCGCAAGCTGGCGGAGCGCAGCCAGGCGGCAGCCAATGAAATCAGCGATGTTTCCGGTTCCAGCGTGGAAATAGCCGAAGAGGCCGGTCGGATGCTGGAGAAAATGGTTCCCGACATCAAGAAGACTGCCGAACTTGTTCAGGAGATAGCTGCGGCCAGCCGGGAGCAGGACGTTGGAGCCGAGCAGGTCAACCAGGCGGTTCAGCAGCTTGATCAGGTCATTCAGCAGAATGCCTCGGCTTCGGAGGAAATGGCCTCTACCGCCGAGGAGCTCTCCAGCCAGGCCGAACAGCTGCAGATGAACATCTCCTATTTCCGGACCGGAGAAAAAGAGGAAGCAGTATCGGCGAGGCCGGGAAGGCAAGGAAACCGGCGCCGGATGGAAGCAGGCAGCAGGGTCCGGCCCCGGGCCCTTCCTCTCGGAAAAGAAAAGGAGAAACAGGCCGCCGGCATCGAACTTGATATGCATAAAGGCAGTGACAGTCTGGATAGCGAGTTTGAGAAATATGGATGATTCCAGCTTGCTCAAAACTGCTTGAGAGTAGTGAATGTTTTTACCATGATAGTTCCGGGAAGAGGCCGATACGGCCTTCCCGGATTCCTGGATGGAATTTTCAATATATAGAGACGGGAAGAAATTGGGCTTATCAGACCGGAATTTCAAACGATTGTGCACCCTTGTCAGTGCAGAGGCGGGCATCAAGCTGACTGAAGCCAAGCGGCTCATGCTTGAAGGGCGCCTGCAGAAACGCATGCGGGCCCTGGGGATTGGCAGTCACGATCAGTACTGTGAGTATCTCTTCAGTAATGAGGGGCAGAAAAATGAACTGAACCACATGATAGACCGGGTAACCACCAACAAGACCGACTTCTTCCGGGAGCCCCGTCATTTTGAGTATCTGCGGAAAAAGATTCTGCCGTTGCTTGTCAGTGAAAAAAAAGGCCGCAAGCTTTATTTCTGGAGCGCCGGCTGTTCAAGCGGTGAAGAGCCGTACACCCTGGCCATGATCCTCCAGGAGTTCAAGGAAGAGAATCCCCGGGGCAGCGTGAACTTCGAGATCCTGGGTACGGATCTGTCCACCAGGGTTTTGGAGACGGCCCGTAATGCTGTATATCCCCACGAACGAATCCAGCCGGTGCCTCTGCCGCTCAGGAAGAAATACCTGCTGCGCAGCAGAAACAAAGAGGACGACCGGGTCCGCATAGTCCCGGAGCTCCGCGCCGCGGTGCGGTTCCAGCGCCTCAATTTCAAGGCCGGCACTTTTAACCTGAACCAGCTGTACGACGTGATCTTCTGCCGCAATGTCATCATCTATTTTGACAAGGAGACCAGGTTTGCCCTGATGCAGAAGTTTCTGGCCCAGCTCAGTCCCGGAGGCTATTTTTTCCTGGGCCATTCCGAAAGCCTCCACGACCTTGATCTGCCCCTGGTACAGGTTGACTCCAATATTTACCGCAAGGCCACATGAACAAGGATAAGGATTCGATTTTTCTGCACCAGGGTGAGATCTGTATCAGATCGAAGCCGGCGGTGATAACCACGGTACTGGGCTCCTGTATTGCGATTATCCTGTTTTCGCCGCTTCACGCCACCGGTGCCATCTGTCATGCCGTAATGCCGGAAAGTACTGGTGAGGCCAACGGTAAAAAGAGAGGCCGTTACGTGGACAGCGCCTTGGAAGAGATGCTCTTCGCTTTCCATGACCGGGGTATATCCAGGAGCTGCCTCCAGGTTAAGCTGTTCGGCGGAGCCCATATGTTCTCCTCCGGGTATGCCATGGGACTTGCTGACAGCGTGGGCGGCCGCAACATCCAGCGCGCCCTCGATCTCATCGCTGACAACAATCTTAATTTAACCGGATCCGACGTCGGAGGGTATGAGGGAAGAAAACTCCAGTTCTATCCCCATAACGGTGCGGTCTGGGTGAAAAAGCTGAACAGAAGGGAAATTATCGAGACAGAATGGTGATCAGCTGAGATTTTACTGCTGCAGAATATACTGGAACTGGAATTATGGCCGGCAAGATACGAGTTCTCATAGTAGACGATTCCGCCTCGGTGCGGCAGACCCTGACCGATATCCTCTCCTCCGATCCTGGTATCGAGGTCATGGCTACCGCCTCGGATCCGTATGTGGCGGCCGACCGTCTGCAAAAAGGGATACCGGACGTCATCACCCTGGACATCGAGATGCCCAGGATGGATGGTCTGACTTTTCTGCAGAAGATCATGGCCCAGCATCCCATTCCGGTGGTCATCTGCTCCAGCCTGACCGACACGAATTCGGAATCGGCCCTCAGGGCCATGGACTACGGGGCGGTGGAAATCATCACCAAGCCCAGGCTCGGGGCCCGGG
>JBEPXR010000239.1:0-4296 GCA_041641775.1 Desulfobia sp.
CCCCTGGGAGACGATTCTATGACAGAGGGTGCATTCATGCCGTATAAGCGTGCCGTCTTCACTGGCATGACGGCCATCGTGACAGCGAAAGCAGCCGGGAAATTCGAGATGCCCCCTGGAAATAGGATACTCGCTCCAGCGGACGTTCATCTCCGGAAAGATGTTTTTGGCATAGACTGCCTGCAGACCAGTTACCGCCTCATTCACCTTGGCCTGATTCTGTTCATAAAGCTCGGGATACTCCTGACGGTAAAACTCGTGAATTTTCTCGGCCAGCCCCTCATTGGCAGCTTCCTGGCTGGGATATTTTTCATCACACAGTTTCACTGCCACTCTTTTGATCTGCGGCAGGTCCGCAGGCATGGTCCCGGCGTTCAGGGCCTCATTGACAAAACGTCTGGGCGAGATGAACCGGTGCGAAGGTCGGTTGTGGCAATCCACACAGTCCATGGTCCGCATTTCCTCCCCTTTCGGATCCTGCTCAGGTGGATTGCTCCGGTCGCGAAAAATTTTTGTCTCCCCCGTCGACAAGTTGGTCATTTTCACCCAGTCAATCTCCTGTCGTTTGTGATCGGCGGCATGGTAATCAATTCGCACTTCCGGGCTCACGTGCCAGTGTGCCCCATCCTGAAGTCCCCTGGCCGGATCCCTGGCGGCGACCTTCATCACCAGACTCAGGTCCCAGCGGGTATTGTTGTCATCCGGCAGATAGTAGCTGTTGGACCAGAGATTGCGAGGGTAAAATTTGCGGGGCCAGTGGCACTGTTCGCATACAGCCCGGGCCGGGCGCAGATTTTCTATCGGGGTGGGAATGGGGCGGGGATAGGTGTCACCCAGCACGGCGTACACCTGGCGCAGTCCGGATAGTTTCGACCGGACATACCAGTCCGCTCCAGGTCCGACATGACACTCCACACAGTGCACCCTGGCATGTGGGGAGTTCTGATAGGCGGTATACTCCGGTTTCATCACCGTATGGCAGATCTTGCCGCAGAAAGTATTGGACTCGGTAAAATGGAAGGCCTGATAACTTCCAAGGGCTGAGGCGAACAACAGTATGGTTGAAATAATGGCAAAGATGAAAAAGCCATGGCGGTGCCGGACATCATTTAAGTCTATCCGGGGCCAGCGTTTTTCCGTCAAGACCGCCTCAGGGCGCTCGCTCTTTGCCTTGCGCCACATCCCGATCGGGATGGCCAGGAGACCGACGATCATTATTCCAGGCAGCAGAATATAAATGACCAGTCCTATGTAAGCTGAACGCTGTAAGAAAAGGATGGATACGGTGAAGAGAAAAACGATCATGAAAAAACTGATCAAAGCCACCGTAGCCCCGATCAGCGAAGTCCAGTTTCTTGCGGTGTAAGGCAGTTTAAGCTTCATTTTTCTCCTTGGGGTAGAGTCCGGAAGAATACCATTTACAAGTCCTGGCATCTCACTATATAATTATCGTATATGTGCTGTATGTTGGATGTCAAATGAAAAGCCGGCCGGGAATTATCCCATGCCCCCGGAAAATCTGAAGGGGTGGGGCCATTTCTTCGCCGGGCGAAACCAAAATGAAGGGAGGAAAATGATGAAAAAACTATGGTCAGCTACAATGTTGCTTGTTTTCGCCGCCTGCCTGTACGGCGGTCAAGCTCTGGCGCACTGCGAGATTCCCTGTGGAATCTACGATGATCGGATGAGGATTGAGATGATCTCCGAGCACATCACCACTCTTGAGAAGGCCATGAACAAGATCAAGGATCTGTCTGGTGAAAAAGAAAAAAGCTACAACCAGCTGGTCCGCTGGATACACAATAAGGAGGAGCACGCAACCGCAATCCAGGACATTGTCAGCCAGTATTTTCTGACCCAGAGGATCAAGCTCGAGGACAAGCAGTACGACAAGAAACTTGAAGCCCTCCACCAGATGCTGGTATACGCCATGAAGTGTAAACAGGGCCTTGATCAGGCCAATGTTGAAAAACTGCGAAAGGCTACCGGAGAGTTCAAGAGACTTTATCTCGGCGATAAATAAAGATGACTGCCATCTGAAATTCACGCCGCTTGCATCCCCGGATGAAGGACTGCTTCACCGGGGATTTCTTTCTCCATTCTCCAGGGCAATGACTTTTTTTCTTCTCTCCTACCTGATCATTTACTCCACCGCTCACCTCTACCTGCTCCACAAGCTCAAAAAGGCGGAGCTCCCCGTTTTCCGGCATTTCAGGGAGCAGAACAGAGCGACTTTTCTGTCACTGCTGCTCATTCTCTTCCTGGTGACAGCTCCGATACTTGTCCGGATGCTGGAACGAATGGCAATGGAAGGTATAGCCGAGAGCCTGGCGTATTTCAGCTATATCTGGATGGGCCTTCTCTTTCTTTTTATCGCCCTGGCGGCCTTCACCGATCTTTTTCTGCTGCCTTTCAGGATAGCCGGTCGAATGCGGGCAGAACCTGTCAGGCTTTCCCAGACAAGAAAAATATTGCTTCTCCAGGTCCTCATGGTATCCGCCATCTTCTGCTACGGGCTTTATGAAGCCAGAACCATAACGACTGAATACCATGAGATAATAAGCCACAAACTTCCCGAAGAAAATGGGGTTGTGCGTCTCGCCCAGATATCCGATGTCCATCTGGGTCTCATGGTGGGAGAACGACGCCTGGCCAGCATTCTGGGTAAGATCGAGGAGGAGAAACCCGATCTGCTTGTCTCGACCGGCGACCTGGTGGACAGCCGACCCGCCGGTCTGGAGAAATTGAGCCGGATGCTGGTCTCCGTTACTCCGCCGCTCGGCAAACTGGCTGTTACCGGCAATCATGAATTCTATGCCGGCTTGGACAGTTCCCTGGCCTTCACCAGGGAAGCGGGCTTCCAGATCCTTCGGGGCCGAAGTATAACTCTGGCGGGAATCAGTTTCAGCGGCATCGATGATTCCACCGCGTCAAGCTTCGGCCTGTCCGAAGTCCCCAACGCTGGGTCCCTTCTTGAACACGTGCCTGCCGGGCAATTCAAGGTCCTGCTCAAGCATCGGCCTGAAATTGATGGAGAGAGTGCCGGCCATTTTGATCTTCAGCTTTCAGGCCACACCCACAGGGGACAGATCTTCCCCTTCAACCTGGTAACCAGGCTTTTTTATCCCAGGGCAACCGGTCTCAGCAGGACAGAGGGCGGAAGCTATCTTTATCACAGCAGGGGCAGCGGAACCTGGGGACCGCCCGTCCGCTTCCTGTCACCACCTGAGGTCACCATAATCGACTTGAAACCGGATTAAGATGTCGTTATAAAATTCGACAGAGACTGGATCCTTGAAATCCCCGGCATCGAAGCCGAAGGGCCGGGTATCCCCAACAAAAAACTAAGAGAGCAAACCTGTGCAGGTGAAACATGGAACTGGATATCCTCAAAAATCTGGCTGAGTCTCTGGCGGTTGGCCTTTTGATCGGTCTGGAGAGAGGATGGCACACGAGAGACCGTGAAGAAGGACTCCGAATAGCCGGCCTGCGGACTTTCGGGTTGATCAGCCTTCTGGGGGGCATCGGCGCCATTCTCTCCCAGGAAAGCAGTATTATTCTTCTGGGCTTTCTCTTCCTGGGGCTGGCCCTGGTCATGAGTACGGCCTACAACAGGCTCAGCAGCAGCATTGAAGATTTCGGGATCACCAGCATTATCGCTTCTCTTGTCGCCTTCGGCCTGGGGGCCTTGCCGGTATACGGCCATCCCAAGCTGGCGGCCGCTGCCGCAATCGTTATCACCCTGCTCCTGAGTTTCAAGCCTACCCTGCACGGCTGGATCAGGAAGCTGGAACGCCGGGAACTTCATTCCACCCTGCAGCTCCTGCTTATTTCGGTGGTTATGCTCCCCGCCTTACCTGATAAAGGATACGGTCCCTGGGACATTTTAAATCCCTACCAGATCTGGTGGATGGTGGTGCTGGTTGCCGCCGTTTCCTATGCCGGCTACTTTGCCATCAGGATAGGAGGAGTCGTCTACGGCCCTCTCCTGACCGGCTTTTTCGGCGGTCTCGTCGCCTCCACGGTGGTCACCCTGAACCTGTCAAGACTCTCCCATCATCAGCCTGGTCTGGAAAAACCGCTCTCTGCCGGTATCCTGGCGGCCTGCGGCACCATGTTTCCCCGCATGCTTCTGCTGGCCTCAGTCATCGATGCTTCTCTTTTCTACAAACTGCTGCCCCCTCTGGCCTTGATGGGCCTGATTACTTTCGTGGCCGCCTTTATCCTGTGGTACAAAGCCCGGATCAGGAAAACCGAGCATAAAATAGCGCTCAGCAATCCCTTTCAACTGGGAAC
>JBEPXR010000240.1:0-4278 GCA_041641775.1 Desulfobia sp.
GCAGGTCTTCGTGGAGCTTTTCCCCGAGAGCGGGGTCAGCGCTGACCAGCTTTTTGATGTGAATGGCGTCCGAACCGTAATACTGGAGCGGATCGGTTTTATCGATATTTTTCAGCCATCCGTGAATCCGGAGCTTTTTGGTGATGCACTCCCGGTCATCCAGACCGGCCACCAGCAGGGCCTGGTTGACGGTATCCTCGGCCATTTTGCGGTAGGTGGTCCACTTGCCGCCGGTGATGGTCACCAGCCCGGACTCGGAAATGACCAGGTAGTGATCCCGGGAGATGGATGCGGTGTTGTCACCTTCCCCGGCCTTGACCAGGGGACGCAGGCCAGCAAAGACGCTCCTGACGTCCTTCCGGGTCGGATCCTTGGTCATGTAGATGGCGGCATGGTCAAGGATGAACTTGATCTCCTCTTCCAGCGGGCGGGGCTCCAGGCTGACGCTTTTGACCGGCGTATCGGTGGTTCCCACCACGACCTTGTCATGCCAGGGAACGGCGAAGAGAACCCGCCCGTCCGCCGTCTGTGGAACCATGATGGCCGTGTCGCCGGGCAGAAAATCCTTGTCCAGGATCAGGTGTACCCCCTGGCTGGGTGCGATGATGGGTTTGGCTTCGGGGTTTTCCATCTTGAGAACTTCATCCGTAAAAACACCGGTGGCATTGACCACGACCCGGCCCTTGATCTCATGTTCCTTGCCGGTTTCCATGTCTCTGGCGATGACGCCGTCGATCATCTCTCCGGCCCTGGTAAAGCCGACTGCTTTCATGTAATTGATGGGGACACCACCGTGTTCGGCCATGGTCTGGGCCAGATTGATGGCCAGGCGGGAATCGTCGAACTGTCCGTCGAAATAGACCACACCGCCCCGGAGTTTATTCGGTTCCAGCGTGGGAATCCGTTTCAGGGTTTCCTCCTTGGACAGATGCTTGGAGGGCCCCAGCCCCAGTTTTCCGGCCAGGAGATCATAGACCTTCATGCCTGCGCCGTAGAAGGGACCGTCCCACCATTCATAGTTGGGAACCAGGAAGGCCTGGTGGCTGACCAGGTGGGGAGCGTTCCGGATCAGCAGTCCGCGTTCATGGAGGGCTTCCAGCACAAGGGTGATATTGCCCTGGCGCAGGTAACGGACACCACCGTGGACCAGTTTGGTGGAGCGGCTCGATGTTCCTTTGGAAAAGTCATCCTGTTCCAGTAACAGGGTTTTGTAGCCACGGGAGGCGGCATCCACACCGACGCCAATACCCGTGGCCCCGCCGCCGATGATGATAAAATCCCAGTAGCCGGCCTCTGATGTAACTCTTTCGATGGATTTGGTACGATTCATAGGCTTCTCCTTTTCATGCTGGTATATAGGTTTTTGATGACATCGAGGATGATGCAAGGTGAAACCATTTTCGGTTCATGATGGATGCGGTGCATCCAGCCCCTGCGATGACGGCTGAAAACAATGTGCAGCAGGAACAGAAAACGGTCGAAACAGAAACGGATTGATCAAACGGGGGGAATCAACTGAGGGAATATCTGATCAGAAATATCCGGAGTGCGTTGCGCTTATCCGTTGTTTTTTACTTCCTGATCAGTGAGGGACAGCGGAGTACTCTTCCCCTTTCGCATCTGCCGCAACCAATTCCGGTCCGGCGCGACTGTTTAAAAGTGAACGAAGACGGGGAAAAGCGTTTTCTGCGCATTTTCCGTTAGGAAGACTAAAAATTGTCCTCCACATTCGCATTGGTGAACCTGCGCGGCAGCAGAGGACGAGAGGAATCAGGGGCGTCCTGTTATGGGTTCATACACATATTGGATTTGTTTTAGTTTTTTATTTAAAATAAAACAAATAAACCAAAAATGCAAGTAAAAGAATTTTTTGAAGTAGTATCGGCAGATTACCCTTGAATCAAAAAGGCCTTTCTGTCGTGATGAAAGAGGGACATCAACCTGAAGTAAATAATATAGACAAAGGGAATGCAAAATTACGAATAATTTATCATTTAGAATAAACAATATCATTTATTTTGAGTATTACTTTTGTTGGTGAAAGAACAATTCCACAGCATCTCCTGTTATGAAAGTAATTGTCCCACAGCATCAGGAGGCTGGAGAATTCCAGGTCTCAGTGACTGCGGATAAAAGGAATCAGAAGGTTCGTTTTCTGCCCCCATGCTGAGAACTGTTTGCCGAATCTGCTTTTCAGATAATCATCCTCGACCTGTGCCTGTTTGAAGAGACCCAGATATCCCAGAATCAACAGGAACAGCGTTACTGCATTCGCGGAAAAGGTCAACAGGCCGAGGTAGAGAATCATGTCTCCGAAGTACATGGGATGCCTGATGAATCGAAAAAGGCCGTCCTGATGGACGAGGGTGGCAGGCTCCGATAATCCGGGGTTCTGCTTTTTCAGAAGATAATAGTGATAGATGGTAATTCCGCCGCCGGTGATGACCAGCGCCTGGGAAATGATGGTGGGCAGGGTGAACCAGAGATCAAGATAATGGAAGATGTAGCGGTCAAAGATGCCGTAAATCAGCAGGAAACCGCAGATTACCTTTATGTACCACCAGGTGGTTGAATGTGTAAATATCATTGAGGATCTGTATGCATGGAACCAGATGAAGGATATGATTATTGATTTGTATATTTTCAATCAGTTTCAAGCAGTTTGGCTATTTCACTCTGTCTTCGGAGTACTGCACAGTCATAGGCAGTTCTGCCGGCTTTATTCCGCAAATGGAGGTCAGCCCCTGCTTCCATCAGTATTTTTGCAATTCCAATGTCTTTCACAACCATTAAAGGTGTCATCATACGATTATCCTGAATATTGATATCTGCTTGTAGTTCTATTAAACTTCTGACAACAGGTCGAAAAGTTTCATCTCTTTTCGCAGCATATGACATTGCTGTTCTGCCATTGCTATCTTCAAGATGAATATTCGCACCATTTTCAATAAGCATCAATGCTATATCAGCATCCGGTGCAACCATTAAAGGAGTTATGTTATTTCTACTTTGAGCATTAACATCCACACCAATCTCAATTAATTTGTTTATAACCTTTTTTAATTTGCTTCCTCTCTTAACCGCTTCTATAAGAGCTGTCGTTCCGTGGCTATCTTTGTACTGAATGTCAGCACCGCAGGCAATCAACTTTAAAGCGGTATCTATATGATAATAACTGATGGCCTCCATCAATGGCGTTTTTTTTGCATTGTCGACCAAATCTAAATCAGCATTTTCAGAACAAAATATATTTATCGCTTCTGTTTCACCAAGCCTTGAAAGTTTAAAAATGGCTGAGATACCTGCTTTATTTTTTACATTCAGTTCTGCACCTTTTTTTATAAAAAGACTGATGAAATCTGTGTTACCCTTATCGCATGCCAAGATCAAAGGGGTATTCCCAGACTTGTCTGTAACATTGATATCAGCGCCTCTCTGTATAAGCAGACGTGCAGTCTCATAATAGTCCTTTTCTGCAAATTCATAGCGATTTTGAGTTGTAAGATGGAGGGCAGTTCTTTCATCATAATAATTTTTCGCATTAATATCCGACCCTGCATCTAAAAGCAATTCTACATTATAAAAACGTCCTTGCCGGGCCGCAAAATGAAGAGCTGTATCACCATTTTCACTCTTGATATTCACCTTCTCTGAATCTGAATAAGAAAGGATTCTATGCACGAGTTCCGGGTCATTAAAAGAGGAAATCCACATTAAAGCTGTCTGATTATAATCGTTTACTGCAAAGGGGTCTGCACCAGCGTCTAACAAACACCGAACCATATCTGCATCTTTACCATGTTTTACCGCTTTTATCAGGGGGGTATCTAACTTTATTGTTCCTGTAGCTGTATCAAATTCCATACCGAAGGTGGCAAGCAGTTTAATCATCTCACAGACAGGTTTAAACCCTCCTCCAAAGCGACGATAATCAACAAGTACGGGGCGTACGGTTTTTGCTTTTTCAAGTGATGCTCCTTTTTTAAGCAAATATTTTACTAATGGCTGATTTCTTTGTTTTATTGCGGCATATAATGCTGTATGATTATTGCTGTTGCTGAAATCAATGAAAGCACCATTTTCTATTAATATTTCCGACATTAAAACCGTTTGCTCCATGCACTCTGTATCGGAATCAGAACATTTTTTCCGGGCGATAAGCAGCAAAGGAGTATTTTGATTTTTATCACGTGTATTCAAATCTGCTCCTTCCTTTATCGCCTGTAATATGAGGCTATAATCGGCTTTCTGACAAGCTTTTATGAGACTTTCATCGGG
>JBEPXR010000241.1:0-4275 GCA_041641775.1 Desulfobia sp.
GGGGCGCGCTGACTGAGGTTACCGCGAAGACCGAGCCCAGCTCGGCATACACGTTGTTCACTCCGTATTTCTCCGGGATCCTGGCCAGATCACTCACCCAGGGGATTTCTCCTGTTTTTTCAAATTGTTGGATCTCATCTTCAGTGGGGATGCCTCCGGTCCGTATGGCTGAATGGTAAATAAGAAAATTGAGCTGCGGCCAGTCTCTCGCCGCCTTGGGGATGTCGTCCACACCGCCGTACTGCCAGGTGGACTTCATCCGCTGCCGGTAATTCGAAGGCAGAAGTCCTTTATGGATGCAGACGCTGGTGATCCCGGCCTTGACCATTTTTTCATAGGCAGGATAGACGAGCTTTTCGTCGTCCAGGCGCCAGGGCCATTTGGATTCGCCGATGGGCTGGCCCACCGTGTATCCCTTCCAGGCATCGGGCTTCAGCTCGATGGCCTGCTCCAGATCGTCCATCCAGCCCGGGCGCCCCGGTGTGAATAGGGCATGGCTGAGAAGTCTTTTGGAGCCGGTTTTCTTTTTTACCCGCTCCCGTGCTTCGGCAAGGGCTTCATTGTGGAGAAAATAGTGATCAGGATCATCGTTCGGGGCGCTGCTCAAAACCGCGAGATCGGTTTCACTTTCCAGAAAGACTTCCCGAAAGAAGTTGTCGAAGTGGATCTTCTCCAGGGTCTGCCTGCCAAGCACCTTGGGATTCCATTTTTTAGCAAGTTCCCGCAGCCCCAGGATGCCGGTCGAAGGATAATCCGGGTAGACAAAATGAGTCTGGACATCGATGATGCGCTGATCGGTAAGTCCCCTGGCCCGTTCCACCCCGGCTTCGGGGTCTGCCGCTTCGGCAGGATCTATATTGAACAGGGAGCCGAATACCGAATTCATGGCCAGGAAACCGGCAGCCAGTCCACAGCTGGATCGCAGAAAGGAGCGCCGGTTCATGGCCAGGGGAGTTCTGAGACTTTCCGTTAATTCAAGAGTTAACCGTTCAACCAGACGCATCCGGTCCGTCTGCTGGTATGCCCTCTCCCCCTCGGGCCGTATTCTGGTCGGAAGAGGCAGTCTCGGTCTGCCGTTGAAAAATTTTTTTTGTTCAGTCATCTTGGATCCTCTTTGTCATTGCTGCCGATTACGATGCCTTACCGGTCGGCATGAGTTATTGTTATGATATACCTGATTGGAACCTGGTTCATAATTATAAAGGGATGTGGTGAGTAGATTTCTTTAAACGGAGCTATTTTCTGGAAGGAAAAGTTCTGGCCTCCTCCAGCCGCTCGCGATCTGCTCCGGGCGCTGTTATCTTGACAAGCTTTCCGTAGTATTCGGCAGCTTTCCCGGCGTCTCCCTCGAGTTCTGCGGCGCGTCCTGCGCCATAGAGGCTGTTTAAGCGGTTCGGGCTGCGTTCCAGGGCGGCAAGATACTGATCCAGCGCTTGCCGGAAGCGCTTCATCTCGAGAAGCATATCAGCATACAATTCATGGGCTGGCAATATTTCACCGGGAGTGACCGGATGCTTCTCTGTCGAGGCTTCCATTTCCGCAGCCTTGCGCATGGTATTCAGGGCCTCCTGGTGGTTTCCTTCTCCATACATCAGCCATGCCTTTGCCGAGAGTCTCTGAATCTCGACCTGTTTTGCCCAGTACGCCGAACTTTTCACAGCTCGTGCATGGAGTTCAGCCAACTTATCGAGAGCCTGACCGGCAGTTTTTTCAGCACCGCTACGCGCCGCACCCAATGCCCGGCCGAAATAGGTAATGGCTTCCATGGCGGGAAACTTTTCCCACGGATAGGCGTCCGGCACCCTCGGTTCAAGAGCTGCGGCTTCTTCCCACTGCTGGCGCTCGAGAGCATACCGTGCAGGAATTGCGGCAAGGGTATAGGCAGCCGCAACATGGGGCTGAAAAGATTCTTCCCGCTTCATTCTTGTCTCCATTATATTTTTTGCCTTCTCATCTTCGGCCCGCTGCAGGTAGGCGTAGGCCAGGTAATCGAGGGCGTGCAGATAGTGCATGGAGATCTTGCCGTCTGTGGGGTGTTTCAGAGCCGCAGCCGCGGATCGTTTATTCATGGCGATAGATTCCTGCCATAAACCGAGGCGGGTAAAAATATGGGAAGGCATGTGCAGCGCATGGGGAATATCAGGAGCGATTTTGACGTAGCTGCGGGCCACTTCCAGCGCTTTTTCGGCCAGCGGAGTATAATCATAGGCGTGAATAATGTAGTGGTGAGCGCCCGGATGATCGGGAATTTTGGCTAAAACCTTTTTGGCAATCTCCGCGCTGCGCTTCTGCCTGGCATAGCTCTTATCTTCGGGAACTGCGGTGGCCAGATGGGCGAGGGCATAAAATGTCGCGGCCTCCGGATTATTGGAAAACTCGTCATAAACTTTTCGCCAGGCCTTTTCAAAACCGGCCAGGTTCGTCTTTTCATTCTGCTGCCGGCCCGGCTCGTAATAGGCAGTCGCGGCCCCGATAAAGGATTTTTCCAGCTCGGTTTTTTCTCCTTTATCTCCGGCTTTCTGAATCAGCGCCAGCCCTTCCTTGAATTCTTCTTCACTGGGGGGATCCGACCAGAGAGGATGTATAAAGGTCATGGATCGGCCCCAGTATCCTGCTGAGCAGTCAGGGTCAGTTTCTGTAGCCGAAGTGAAGGCTTTTCTTGCCCCTGCATAGGTCATGTGGTGCAGCAGAGCAAGACCTTGACGGACGAATTGGCTCGCTTTCTCATTGCAGGACGTCGTAAACTTAATGGTTCCAAGCTGTTCACCGTAAGTCTGGCTGAGATTGTTGTCGTTGTCACAGTGTGAATCCAGACCAAATGCCGTTTCACCGGAATGACAGGCAAAATACAGAAGGAAGCAGCAAAGGATGAAATTTTTCATGGCTTTCTCCTCATAATCTGGTGTTTCATCATTTGTATATGCGTTTATTCGATTGATTCAGTGCATAGTTGATGCCAGGGAGATATTTCAAAATCCCTGGCAGAAGTTTAGTAAGTTTTTCAAGTAACTTAGGCTGATAAATAAAACAATGCCTGCCTGCCCGAAAAATCCATCAGACTGGCACTGCTTGCTTACCTGTCTGATAATCTGGAATTTTTCCGGAATGTCGGAAGAATTGATTTGTTTTTGGAATCTTGCAGATACTTAAAGCCCACCTGGAGGGCATACCTTTCTGAATGCAGCGGAACACCCTGGCAGTGGAGACGGCCTCCGAACGCCACTCGCTCTAAATGGGAACGGTAAACAGTGCTGGGAGTCCGAGGCTGTAGCGGGTGATACCTTCCCCCACCCTGGGAAGGAGATCGTGGTCCCAGTCTTCTATGAATCAGTCTCCTCAGGGTCGGCCCCAGCTCCGGAGCCCAGGCATGCCATCCAGCCGGACCGGAGCTTCATGGGCGGTCCGGGCGGCTGGATGGGGTGTTGAATGTGCAGCCATCGGAGAACTTCAACCGGAGTCTTCTCATTTCTTTTTTTCCCTAAGAAGTTTTTAGCCGCTCCATTTTCCTTTTTCTTATCTTTGCTGAATTGCACTGACACTTGAAAGTGAACGTGAATTTGTAGAAATTTCATCAATAGTGAGTATAATTATCATTGCCATAATTTCTCATAATAAGTATTTCTTATCTGATCGGACATAATCAGTCCTGCTTTTTTCACAAGTATCAAGTTTTTACAATCTTCTACAGAGTCACTGAATTTCCGGTGGCAGGGATAGCTGGTAAAATGAGCGAAGAAAAAGCCTACAAGGAAATATTTTTTCACAGCCCTGTTCCCATGTGGATCTATGACCTGGAAACCCTTTCTTTTCTCGAAGTCAATGAGGCGGCAATTCGTCACTATGGCTACAGCCGTGATGAATTTCTGACCATGACCATCAAGGATATCCGTCCTTCCGACGACGTGTCGGGTCTTCTCGACAATGTCTCACATGTTTCAGAGGGGCTTGATAAAGCCGGGTACTGGCGGCATACCAGAAAGGACGGGTCCCTGATTTATGTTGAAATCGTATCGCATACTATGCGGTTCAAGGGGCGTGATACTGAGCTGGTCCTTGCCACTGACCAGACCGAGCGGCTGAGGGCTGAGAAGGCCTGTGAAGAAAGTGAACAGAAGTACCGCGAACTTACCCAGCTGTTGCCGCAGACTATATTTGAAACGGATACTGACGGTAATCTCGTCTTTGCCAATAAGCACGCCATGCAGACCTTCGGCTACGAAGAGGCTGAACTCGCGCAGGGGCTCAATGTCCTGGACTTAGTCGCTCCGGTTGACA
>JBEPXR010000242.1:0-4271 GCA_041641775.1 Desulfobia sp.
ACCAGAAATTCAGAACCCGAAATTCACCGAACCGATGGATACTGACTACGGAGAACTGGAAAAGCTTTTTGATACCAATTTCCTGGATTACACCTCCTACGTCATCCGGGAGCGGGCGATCCCCGAGGTCGTCGACGGCCTGAAGCCCGTCCAGCGAAGGATCATTCAGACGCTGGCCAACATGGACGATGGCCGCTTCCACAAGGTGGCCAACGTGGTGGGCGAGACCATGAAGCTCCATCCCCACGGGGACCAGTCGATCTTCAGCGCCCTGGTCAATCTGGCCAACAAGGGCTATCTCATTGACCGGCAGGGCAATTTCGGCAACATCCTGACCGGGGACGGGGCCTCGGCCGCCCGCTACATCGAGTGCCGCCTTTCTCCCCTGGCCCGGGAGACTCTGCTCAACCCGGACCTCACCGAATATGTCGCTTCTTACGATGGCAGAATGCAGGAGCCGGTCAGCCTGCCCGCCAAGCTTCCCTTTCTCCTTCTCCAGGGGGCCGAGGGCATTGCCGTGGGCATGGCCACCAGGATCATGCCCCATAATTTCCGCGAACTCCTGAAGGCCCAGAAGAAGATCCTCAAGGGCGAAGAGTTCGAGATTTATCCCGACTTTCTCCAGGGAGGCATTGTTGATGTCACCGACTATCAAAACGGCAACGGCCGGATCAGGTGCCGGGCGAACCTGGACATAAAGGACGACAAGACCATCGTTATCCGTGAGGTCCCGTATTCCGCCACCACCCAGTCTCTGATGGAGTCTCTTGAAAAGGCGGTGAAAAGCGGCAGGATCAAGGTGGCCTCCCTGCACGACTATACGGCTGAAGAGGTGGAGATCGAGATCAAGCTTCCCAAGAACGTCTATGCCGGGGACATGATCAAGCCCCTTTACGCCTTTACCGACTGCGAGGTCAGCATCACCGCCAATCTGACGGTCATCCGGGACGACCGCCCGGAAAATCTTACGGTCTCCGAGGTCCTGCGCTCCAATACCTGGAAGCTGGTGGAGGATCTGAAAACGGAACTCAACATCGAACGGGACCGGCTCCGGGAAAAACTGCAGGCTCATCTTCTGGAACAGATCTTTATCGAGGAACGCCTCTACAAGGAAATCGAGGAGTGCTCCAGCCTCAAGATGGTGGTCTCCACCGTGGACCAGTCCCTGGTGCCCTTCCGGGACCGGCTGATCAGAGACGTGACCAGGAAGGATATCGACCGGCTTCTCGAGATTCATATCAGGAAGATATCCAGGTACGATATCAACAAGAAGCAGAAAGAAATCAAGGATATCGAGAAGAAGATCAAAAAGATCGAAAAGGATCTGAGCGACGTGGTGGCCTATACCCGGAAATTCATTGATCACATTCTGGAGAAGTACGGCCACCTCTATCCCCGGAGAACCGAGATCAGTTCCTTCCGGGGAGTGGAAGTCCGGGAGGCGGCGATATCCAATCTCACCATGTCCTACAACCGGGAAAACGGCTTTTTCGGCTATCAGGTGGAAGGCGGCAGGGAGTTTGCCTTTTCCTGTTCGGAATATGACCGGATCATGCTTATCTTCAAGGACGGCGGCTACAGGATAACCGCCCCGGCCGCCCGGGTCTACCTGGGGCCGGACCTCTTGTGGGCCGGAGTGTATCGGGAGGACCTGCTTTTTAACGTAGTGTACCGGGAGGGTGAGGATAATTATTCGTATCTCAAGCGCTTCAAGGCCCCGAAGTTTATCCTGGACAAGGAGTACCACCTCTTTTCGGAACACAGGAAATCCTTTATCCAGTATATCTCTCTGGGGGGATCAGGCAGACTCCGGGTTTACTTCCGGCCTTCAAAAAGGGCCAGAAGCAATTACCAGGATATCGATTTCAGGGATTTTCTGGTGAAAGGGGCCGGAGCCAGGGGAAAACGCCTGGGCTCCAGGCTGGTCCAGCGGGTCCGGAAACTGGAGGAGAAAGAGGAGGAAAAGCCCCCCGCCTCGCCTCCGCTTTTTTCCTTGCCGGAATCGGAACCGGAATCCGATGACGAGTAAAACGGAAAATTCCAAATACCAAAATCCAAATTGCAAACAAATTCCAATAACCGAAATTCGAAATTGCAGACATACCTCCGGTCAAATTGAAATTTGATTATTGGAATTTGTCATTTGTTTGGTATTTGGTGCTTGTTATTTGAGATCTTCCCCTGATTTATTTGTCCTGTTCCACCAGGTAGGCCTTTTCAATCACCACATCTTCCTTGGGAACGTCCTGGTAGGGTCCCTTCTGTCCGGTGGGGACGGCGGCAATGGCATCGACCACGTCCATTCCTTCGATCACTTTGCCGAAAACGGCGTAGCCGTAGGTCCGGGGAGACTGGCCCCGGTGGTCCAGACTGACGTTATCCTTGAGATTGATGAAAAACTGGCTGGTGCCGCTGTCGATCACCCCGGTCCGGGCCATGGAGAGGGTGCCCCTTTTGTTTTTCAGGTTGTTGTCCGCCTCGTTTTTTATGGGGGCCCTGGTCGCCTTCTTGTTCATGCCGGGTTCGAAGCCTCCACCCTGGATAACGAAGCCCGGAATCACCCGATGGAAGATGACGCCGTCGTAGAAATCGTCCTTGACATACTGGCGGAAATTTTCCGTGGTGACCGGGGCCTTTTCATCAAAGAGGCCGATGACTATCCTGCCTTTACTGGTTTCCATGACCACGTCTCCCTCCTTGTCCTTCCCTTCGTCGGCGGAAAGGGGCGAAACGGAGGCGATGAGAAGAAGGACGGCAGCCGCTGCGATAAGATGGTGTACTTGCATGGTAATCTCCTTGGTGTTTTGAGTTCAGAGTTTGGAAATCATCTCGCAGAGACGCTGAGAACGTAAAGAAAAAATTCAGTCGGCTTTACGGCCCGGCGCCTGGCGAGAGAAAATACGCTCCGGGTTCGATGTTTTGAATTCATGGTTTAACATCACTGAAAAGTAAGATAAGATTTTTCCTGGGATAAAGTATATCCCGTATAATCCAACCTGCAACCTACAACTTACAATTTACAACGAACAACGTACAAATGGAAACCGTAATGTCAAATATTCAAAGAGCGATACAAGGACGCTGCCTGGCCCTTCTGCTGATCGTCTGCAGCCAGCTCCTCGTTTTGGTCCCCTGCCTGGCTTCCGCAGCCGGAGCCTCTGAAGCCAGCGGAACCACTGTTCTCATTTACCACCGTTTCGGGGAGGATGAATACCCCACCACCAATGTCAGCCTCGACAAATTCAAAGAGCAGATGGCATGGCTCCAGGAAAACGGCTACCGGGTCATCCCCCTGTCCGAACTGGTGGAGCGCCTCCACAAGGGCCGGGAACTCCCGGAGAATTCAGTGGTCATCACGATCGATGACGGCTACAGGAGCACCTACACCGAAGCCTGGCCCGTCCTGAAGGAGTACGGCTATCCCTTTA
The DNA here is from genome assembly GCA_041641775.1 of Desulfobia sp. Taxonomy (GTDB): domain Bacteria; phylum Desulfobacterota; class Desulfobulbia; order Desulfobulbales; family SURF-16; genus JAWLDV01. Next base: position 3,429 of record JBEPXR010000242.1, read on the forward strand.
CCGTTTTCATCTATGTCGGGGCCGTGGAAAAGGGCTACAGCAACATCCTGACCTGGGAGGAGATCCGGGAAATGAAGGAGAGCGGGGTTGCCATTCAGAGCCACAGCTGGGGGCATCCCCACCTGATCGACCGACCGGAAGGCATGGACGAACGGGAGTACCGGACCTGGATTCACAACGACCTGAAAAAGGCGGCCGAGACCATGGAAGCCAGGCTGGGGGAAAAACCCGAGCATCTGGCCATCCCTTACGGGGAGTATAACTCCATTGTCCTGGAGGAAGGACGCTCCTGCGGTTATCAAGCTGTCCTGACCCAGGATCCGGGCTCGGCCAGCCGGGAAACCTCCCCTTATTTTATACCACGGGACGCCATCCTGGGGGATGAGTGGTCCACCCTGGAGCATTTCCGGAAGGTTTTACAGAGAGTTGATCTCCCGGTCAGGAACAGGATTCCCCAGCCCGAACCCGAGCAGCCTGCCATTGTTTCCCGTTTCGGGGCGGAGCTTCTCTATCCGGAGCGCTATGTTTCCGGGACCGTCGGTGTGTATGTCACCGGCCTGGGCTGGCGGCAGGCTGAACGGGAAGGAAATCTGTTTTACATCGACAACGAAAAGCCTCTGCAGAAACGTATTTCCAGGGTGACGGTAAGCGCCCGGGAAAAGGAGAGCGGACGGACGGCCCAGCGCACCTGGATGGTCCTGGGACCGAAGGAAGCCCCTGGTCAGGAAACAGAGAACGCGGAGGACAACCGGCAAATCAACAATCGGCAAGAAGCTCATCCCCGTGAGCGATAAGACGCTTTCAGGCGGTGATTTTTCTTAATCGCCCGCAGGGACGGGCTCC
>JBEPXR010000243.1:0-4265 GCA_041641775.1 Desulfobia sp.
AAGAGGAATCGAAGAGGATGTCTATGAAGTCGGCAAGGGCTGCTTCGTAGTCGGGATCCACGTTCACCCAGGAGGTATGGACTTTGGCCTCCTTGACCGCCTTGGCCATATAACCCTGCAGACGTTTCCGGAAGTCCTCCAGGACCAGGTTGTCATCATCCTCCAGAGGCCAGGCCCCGATCATGGTCTGATAAAGCAGATATTCAGTATTCGGTTCGGGGACAGCTATATTGTCAACCTCCCTTTTATGTAAGGCATTCAAACTGGACCAGTTGAGAAGGCAGGCCTCCCACTCCCCAGGGAATTCAGAGAGCAGATTGATCCTGGCCCGGACATCCTCACTCCGCTTGCTGTCGTGGGTGGAGGTGTTGAGCATGGAATGAGGCCAGCGCCCTTGCCTCATGGTATTCTCCTGATGGAACTCCGCAACTGTCGTTCCGGAGCTATCCGGCTCTCCACCGACTTCATTTAGGGAGACCAGCCGGTTATAACGATAAAAAGCGGTATCTTCCATCCCCTTGGCCATAACCGGGCCGGTGTACTGCTGAAAACGCATGGTAAATCGTAAAATCCGCTGCCGGTAGGACTCGGATTTGCCGTGGCATATTGTGATGAGGAGGACATCCAGGATGAAATCATAAATGGTCAGATCAGGCGCCCGGCTTCGCTGTCTGGCCATGGCTACCGCTTTTTCGATAACCTCCTGGTCAGCCGAGGATATGTGCTCTGAAGAGATGTAGGTTCGATATACCGGGAAAAAGGCCACAATCTCAGTCAAGGCTTCCCCCAGATTATCCATGGTAAAATCCCTGGTGTGGGGATCTGACTCGGCGATCCTGGACAGTTCCGTGGCAAGAACCTTCAATTCACTGGCCATGGGGTCCTGCATGATTTCCTTTTTAGCCTGAAAAAGGATTTCCTGGAAGTCGGTCTTTTGACCCAGAAATTTTTCATAAACAGCTGTCAACTGCCGGACTCCCGCTGAATCGGCAAAAAGCCCGGAGCACAGGGCAGCGAAATCGTAGCCGGTTGTACCGTGAACCGGCCAGTCCCTGGGGAGATTTTCATCACCGACCAGTATTTTTTCCACCACCATGTAGAGTGGACATCTCCCCGCCCCGGGTCCGGCAACAGGACGAGAGGAAGCTCCTTTCGGATAAGACTGACGTCCCCGGAGTTCAAATCTGCCCGTTTTCCGTTCCGGACCGGAAAGGGCGGTGACGCGCTCCTGAATCCGCTGGAAATACTGAACGGGATTGAAGAGGCCGTCCGGATGATCGATCCGCAATCCATGAATCATATCCCGGGCGATGAGTTTGAGTATCAGCTTATGGCTGACTTCGAAAACAGCCTGGTTTTCCATGCGCAGGCCACCGAGATCATTGATGTCAAAAAATCGGCGGTAATTAATCTGTTCTGCCGCCACCCGCCAGTACGCCAGGCGCCAGGCCTGGGCTTCCAACAGATCGTGAAGCAGGGCGGGATCAGCCTGATAATCTTCCCCCCCGTTGTACTCGCGGAGACATTCGTCAATGTAATGCCTTATGTCCGCCTCAGAATCGTAGAGCTTGGCCAGACGGTGCTTATGAACCTCTTTATCGCGGTTGCGCTCATTGATCGATTCAATGGCCGTTTCAGATCGCCGGGGGAGATTACCGAAGGCGGTGAGCAGGCTCTGGAACTGGAGGAGCACTGGATCTTCCTCTCCCATTCTGGAAGACATGTCGTGGAGTCTGCGTCCCAGTATCCTGGGATATTCCCCAGGATCTACGGGAAAACTGTGTTCATAATACTCCACCGAAAAACTGCCCTGTCCCGGTAAAAACCTGAGATTCAATTCTCCACGGTCAAGGACATTGCCATACTGGTCTCCGAGTACAGGCAGCAGCACTTTTCCCCTGAGCTCATCTTTCAAGGGCGCCCAGTCGATGTCGAAAAAACGGGAATAGTGTGATGAAGGACCATTTTCCAGGACATCCAGCCACCAGATATTGTCACTGCCCATAATTCCCATGTGATTGGGGACTATATCCATTATCTGTCTCAGACCGTGATATTTCAAAGCGGCACTGAGGCCGGCGAAACCTTCCCAGTCCCCGAGTTCGGGATTCAGGGAATTATGGTCGATTATATCATAGCCATGGCCGCTTCCGGGACGGGCTTTCAGGCAAGGTGAAGAATAACAGTGGCTGACGCCCAAGGAACCCAGATAGTCGGCCAGCGAGGCAGCGTCTTCAAATCTGAAGCCCCCGTGCAGTTGGAGCCTGTAGGTGCTGGACGGTATGGCGACCTCACCACCACCTGTTTCCAGTTCACTGCCTTCTTCAGCGGAGGCAGGTATAGTCGGTGGTTCAACCGATACACCCCTTTCCTCACGAAGAGCGGTCATAAGCCAGGCAATATCTTCCTCCGAACTCCAGTTCTCCAAAGCCAGGGGAAGGCGGCGGCGCCAATTAGGCACTTCATCAACCGTACCAGGCAGGTTAACCTGTTCCGCCTGTCCCAGAATATCTTCCAGCTGGATCACCATGATCTTAGCCGGTGTCCGGGCGAGATAGAGATGAACCGCTCCGCTCAAGGCGGGAGTGATTTCAGGAATGGAGACCGGATTGACATCGACACCTTCAGGCAGAAGGCCTTCCCTTTTGAGAGCAAGCAAAAGGCGGGCCCGGTCACCCGCTCGTTCCACTATCTGTTTTTCATAGGCCGCCTGGCTTGGAAAGAGGTCGAGTCCCTGCCGGACATCCAGGTCAACTCCCGACCAGAAACCGGCAAGGGTCGGGAGGTCATGGGTGCTTGGCGCAACAAGAGCCTGGGAAGGATATTCGGCCGGCCTTGTAAACATGGTCTGCTGATCTTTTTCAAAAAAAAGCAAGCGATAAGACAGGATGCCCAGAGGATCCATTGCTTTTCTGACCTCATCCGGGACCGTTCCCAGGTCCTCCCCGATAACCAGGCACCTGTTACGCTGGCTCTCCAAAGCCAGAATGCCAAGCAGGTCCTGAAATGGATAGGATACATACGCACCCTGATCGGATTTGAGCCCCCTTGGAATCCAATAAAGTCTCATGAGCCCCATGACATGATCGATACGCAGGGCACCGGCATAACGCATATTCTGCCGTAAGGTGGTGATAAAGGGAGCATAGGAAGACTCCTGCAATCTCAAAGGATTCCAGGCGGGCAATCCCCAGTTCTGTCCCTTGAGATTGAAATCATCCGGAGGGGAGCCGATTCTTGCTCCTAAACTGTAAAGGTCCTGGTGGGCCCAGACTTCCGCCCCTCCTGGATCGACGCTCACAGCCAGATCCTGATAGAGCCCGACCCCCAGTCCCAGTTCCCAAGCCCTTCTCCCGGCTGCCTCAAGCTGCAACCAGGTTTGCCACTGCAGATACTCGAAAAATTCCAGCCGTTCCCCGTTGGCGGCCACAAAGGCTGCTACCGCCTCGGAGCCCGGATGTTGGTAGGGTTCCGGCCAATCCTGCCAGCCGATTACCTCTGGATTCTGTTTCTGAAAATGCTCCTGTAGGGCCTCATACAGAGCCTGGTTCCTGAGATTCTCACCCTGACTTGACTGGAAAGTCCGGAAGGCAGCGGACCGTTCACTCCCTCCTTCCAAATGCTGCTCCCGGAAATGGCTGAAAAGAATATCCAGGATCTCGATTTTTGTCTCAGCCACCCCTGGGTAATCTACAAGGTCTGAAGTCCTCAATGCTCGCAATTTCGCCTGAAACGACTCATCTTCCACATTCTCCCTGGCTTCCTGGCATTCACCGAAATCCGCTATTGCCTCCAGATCAAGATTGAGGACATTCAGGAACAGACGGCTGGAAGGGCTGTAGGGACTTGCATGTCCTGGATTATTTGGGAAGAGGGCATGGAGGGGATTTATTCCCACAACCCCGGCTCCGTTCTGGGCGGCAAACTCAAGGAGTCTGATGAGATCAGTGTAATCGCCGATCCCCCAGTTACGCTCGGAAGGAAGTGAATAAAGCTGAGCCGTCACTCCCCACACTCGTCCCGTACCATCCAGGGCCTCAGGCTGGTAGCACCGGTGAGGGGCAATAATCAGCTGCATTGTGGCTTCCCAGCCCTTCTCCATGCTTTCTATATAGAGACGGTGGTAGCCCGGAGGCGGTGGATCCGAAAGAGGATAGACCACTGACTGCCATTTTTGTCCCCCGATAATTCTGCTGGAGGAAACGGCAAGATCAGCTGGACGAATCTCTCCCTCCCGATTACGGCCATGTTCCTCCAGCAGACGC
>JBEPXR010000244.1:0-4245 GCA_041641775.1 Desulfobia sp.
TCTGCTGCGGGAAAGAGTATCAATCCGTGACATGCTGAGCATCTGCGAAACCCTCGCCGATTTCGCACCCATGACCAAGGATCCGGAGATATTGACGGAATATGTCCGCCAGAAACTGGCCAGATCTATTCTGAGCAATTACACCGACGAGGAAGGGACGATATCCATCCTGACACTTTCCAGTCAGATTGAAGACACCATAAGAGAATCTGTCAAGAGCAGTGATCAGGGCTCCTTTCTCTCTCTGGGTCCTGATATCGCCCAGAAGGTTATTGATGCAATCCAGGAGAAGACCGAGATTGTTTCCAACAAGGGCTACATCCCGATCATTATATGCAACCCGGTAATCAGGCGGCATCTCCGCCATCTGATAGAACGATTTCTGCCTCATGTGGCAGTGTTGTCTCATAATGAATTGACCAATGATGTCAAAATAGAATCATTGGGAACCGTCGAATTACGTTAGGTTTTTAGAAATTTGGGGTTTGAGCTGCTGGCCATCCCGTCAGCTCACTGAACATGCAAACATAAAGATTATCAAAGCGGCTGATACGACCATGCACTTGAAAAAATTTGAAGCACCCAACACCACGGAGGCACTGGCCTTAGTCAAGGAGGAATTCGGTGAAAATGCCGTCATCCTCAGTTCAAAAACTCTGGATGCCGGCACAAGCCGACAGCGCATCCAGGTTATGGCCGCTCTTGATTCCGACCTTGAAGCTGCAGCCTCTTCAGGACCCGCTGTTTCCAGACGGGAGAGCCAGAGATCGTCCCGCGGCAGCGGGGGTGGTGAGACCAACAACCCGTTCAGCAGCAGACAGAACTGCGATCCCTCTCCACTGCCTTCGAGAGTGAAAGCTCGGGCGCCGGAGACCGAAATCCCGCAGCAGCGAACAGCCCAGATTGGCGGTGCAGGGAGACCGCAGTTGAAAAAAGCCGCGGCAGATGGTCAACAACGGGAATATTCAATCAGCCCCGGGACCGGCTCCCTGGAGAGAAGAAAAGCACCCGCCGGTCCCGCTTCGGCAGCACGCACGAATAAACCCGGCCCCGAAGAGATAGCCCGCTGGCGCGATGAATTGATATCCAGAGTGCGGACCTCGACTTTACAGGTTGACAGCTCCGGCTATCCGGTTATCTTATCCTTGATAGGCCCTACAGGGGCGGGGAAAACAACCACTGCTGCCAAACTGGCGGCATGGTACAGCCTGAAAGAAGGATATAAAGTGGCCATGCTGTCCATGGACTGTTACCGGATCGGTGCTACGGATCAGTTGAGAACCTATGCCCGGATAATGCGACTGCCCTGTGAGGTGGCCATGCATAAGGAAGATCTGAGCAGACTGGTTACACGATATCAACATTATGATATAATAATAGTCGACACAGCCGGCAAGAGTCCTTACGACGACAGCCATATAGAGGAACTTGAAGACTGGTTTTCCACAGTTCCCGAGCTCAGGCCTTACCTGGTTTTAAGCGCCACCACCAAGAAAGAGGATTTAAAGTATACCCTGGAGACCTATTCCTGCCTGAACAATGCCGGTCTGGTGCTGAGCAAACTCGACGAAACCAGAAGTTATGCGAAACTCTGTCAGCAGGTAGCATCATCGGATATCCCGGTATCGTATCTGACCACAGGACAAAAGGTTCCGGAGGATTTCATCCCTGCTTCCAGACCTATTGTCGAAGGACTGTTCAAAAAAGGCTGGCCGTCTGTCAGGTCTGCCCGGGACCGCCTGGCAGGAGTGATGAACTGATAAAATTCAGACCCGAACCTCAATGAATCAAGCAGATACCCTGGAAAAAATAATGGCAGAGACTGGTCAGAAAAGTATGCGCAATTACGGAGATTCTCCTACTGGACAACCCAGGGTGATAAGCGTCACCAGCGGCAAAGGCGGGGTAGGAAAAACCAACATTATCACCAACCTGGGCTATTGCCTTGCCGTGATGGGAAAGGAAGTGCTGATACTCGATGCTGATCTGAATCTGGCAAATGTCGATGTACTTCTCGGCCTTTATCCCAAATACAATCTTCATCATGTTTTTCTGGGGGAAAAGAAATTACGCGAGATCCTGCTGAATGGCCCCGGAGGGGTAAAAATTCTCCCGGCCAGTTCCGGTATCATGGAAATGGGCAATCTGAATGAAGAACAGAAGATGTTTTTCCTCTCCGAGATAACCGATCTTGGAGGGCAGTTGGACTTCCTCCTGATCGATACGGCTGCGGGCCTGAACAGTAATGTCATCTACTTTACTCTGGCAGCCAGGGAGCGCATCATCATTCTCACTCCGGAACCCACCTCCCTGACCGATGCCTATGCCATGATCAAGGTCCTGTCTTCCAAGCACGAAATAAAAAAATTCCGCATATTGGTCAACTCCGTGAATTCAAAGCAGGAAGCCCTGACCGTTTACCAGCAATTAACTAAAGTATCTGACCGGTTCCTGGAATCTATTTCTCTGGACTATCTTGGCTACCTTCCGAGGGACCCCAAACTTACCCGAGCTGTTCGCTCTCAGCAGCTGGTAGCGGCTGCCAGTCCGGAGGCCCCGGTAAGTAAAATGTATGCCGAACTGGCCAGAAAGTTGGCAGCAGAAAAATCCGAACCCATCATGGACGGCAATATCCAGTTCTTCTGGCAGGATGTACTGGGTATCTGAGCCATTTTTAACGATAATATGCACTTACAACGTCCATTGACCATGAAAGATTACACCCAGGCTTATCGTGACCAGTCAATAGCTGAAATTGACCGGGAGGAACTGATTCTGAAGTATACCCCCATGATAAAGTATATCGCCCAGCGACTGCTTTCCCGGCTTCCTCCCCACGTCTCCATCGACGACCTGATAAGCAGTGGTATTATCGGACTCATCAATGCCGTTGAAAAATTCGATGCCAGCAAAAACGTCCAGTTCAAGACCTATGCCGAATTCCGGATAAAAGGGGCCATGCTCGATGAACTCAGGGCTCTGGACTGGGTGCCCCGCTCAATCCGGCGGAAAATCAACGAACTTGAAAAAACCTATTCCGCTCTGGAAAGACAACTGGGCAGACCTGCAAAGGATGAAGAGGTTGCGGAAGAAATGGATATTTCCCTTGACGACTTCTACAAACTGCTGGATGAAACCAAGTCAGTCACCTTCGTTGACCTTGACCTGCTCAGACAGAATAAACCGGAGATCAACGGCTTCAGTGGTTTATCGGAAGAGCTCCTTGGAACCTCCAATGACCCTTTTTCCAATCTGGCCATGTCCCAGGTCCGCGATCTTCTTGCCCAGGCCATAGACAATTTACCCGAAAAGGAAAAACTTACAGTTTCCCTCTACTATCACGAACAGCTGACCATGAAAGAAATCGGAGAGGTTCTGGGGTATACCGAATCACGCATATCTCAGATGCACAGCAAGGCTATGTACCGCCTGCGGAACCAGCTTAAAAAATCCTTGGCATAATCAAGCGAGTATTTTAAGATACCAGATCTATTCAGATCAGCAGAATAGAAGGTTTCCGGCGGCCCTGAGGAAAATGGCCGAATACCGGACTAACGCAATTTTACAAGCCGCATAACAGCTGAATTCAAACCAGTCCTCGAAATAAATCTCATAGCCTGAATACAAGAGGGAGGAACTAATGGCCGCCGATCCCAACATGAAGGTCCTTGTCGTCGATGACTTCTCCACAATGCGACGAATTATCAAAAATATCCTGAATCAGCTCGGTTTTAAAAACATTGTTGAAGCAGACGACGGAACCACGGCACTTGAAATACTCAAATCCGAAAAAATAGACTTGGTGATCTCGGACTGGAATATGCCAAAGATGACCGGCATCGATCTTCTCAAAAAGGTCAGATCCGATCCCGAGATGGCCGACCTTCCTTTTATCATGGTCACAGCCGAGGCCCAACAGGACAATATAGTTCTTGCGGTCAAAGCCAAAGTCAGCCAGTATATTGTCAAACCTTTCACCGCTGAGACCCTCGGCGATAAGATAAACAAAATCTTCGGCAAGTAATGAGCCCCCAAGGCGGCAGAAAAGGTGACGATAACCAGGAAAATCCGTTCAAGGAGGAATTCGAGGATGACCTGAACGAGGACTGGGAGTCGGCATTTCAGACTGATGATTTCATGTTTTCCCAGGAGGAGACGGAGGACCCCTTCAGGTCTGGGAACGGAGGGACGGAAGACGTCGATCTGAGCACTCTTATGGAATCCAGGCCCGAAGAAGAATTCCCC
>JBEPXR010000245.1:0-4193 GCA_041641775.1 Desulfobia sp.
CAGACTGCAGATTGATCGGCAAAAACGATCAGATAAAATAGTAATTAGTGATAAATGAAAAGCCGGTTTATACCAGAGTATATTACCCGGAAATAAAAATGAATAACGCTTCACTTTAATCGAGGATACCTAATACAATATTTAGCATATGTCAACTTTTTTGATGCAAAAAATCAGTCCTGCAGGAATTCCCGACCCAATCGGTTTTCTGATTCCATCCTCACAGATATTTTCTTACTATATCCTCCGTGGACTTCAAGGCCTCTCCCAACTTATCAACCATCACCCCGCCAGCCTGAGCCATATCCGGCCTTCCACCTCCCTTGCCCCCGACCATTGAAGCGACTTCACTGACTATTTTCCCGGCATGGAGCCGGTCAGTCAGATCATGAGTCACTATGGTAATGAGGGAAACTTTGCCATTCAAGGACCCTCCCAGCACGGCAACCCCGCTGCCCAACTTGTTTCTTACTTTGTCCCCCACTTCCCGCAAAGTCTTGGGAGAATCAAGGCTTACTTCTTTGGTAAAAATCTTTATCCCTTGAACCTCAGGGCTCTGCTCAAGTAAATTATCCAGGTTAGCCAGCGACAGTTTTTCACTCAGGCCTGCTATCTGCCGCTCTAACGTTCGCTGTCTTTCCAGCAGACCGTCAATCTTATCTCTAACCCCTTCCGGTGTTGTCTTGACCAGCTCACTTACCTCGTCCAGCCTTTCCATGCTCCTCTGGAAGAGCTCCAAAGCCTGAATTCCGGTAACCGCCTCTATTCTCCTGATACCAGCAGCGATACCAGTTTCCGCGATTATCTTAAAAACACCGATTTCTCCGGTGGCCCGGACATGGGTACCACCACAGAGCTCCTTACTGTAATCAGCAATTGAAACCACCCGGACGGTGTCACCGTATTTTTCGCCAAACAAAGCCGTAGCCCCCGCATCCAGGGCTTCAGATTTGGTAAAGATCTCTTTTTCAAGCGGGGTATTTCTTCGGATTTCCTCATTTACCTTTCTTTCCACCGCCATCAGTTCTTCAGAAGTGACCGGGGCAAAATGAACAAAATCAAACCGCAGTCTCTCCGGGGTGACCAGAGATCCCGACTGTTTAACATGGTCACCCAGGATTTCCACCAGCGCTGCCTGCAGAAGATGAGTAGCGCTGTGGTTAGCTTCGGCCGCACGACGGCTTGCCTCATCGACAGAAAAATCCGCCTCGCTGTCCTTTCTCAGAGAGCCGGATATGATTTCAGCCCTGTGACCGATCATATTTTCCCCGAGATTTATGGTATCATAGACCCGGGCCGCCCCCTCATTACTGCGGATTTCTCCCCTGTCGCCCACCTGTCCGCCGCTCTCGGCATAAAATGGTGTCTGTGGAGAAATGATGACTACATTCTCACCCGAACCGGCCCGTTCGACGAGTTCACCACTATCGTTCATTATCGCCTTTATACCGGAAGTCAAATGCAGGTCATCGTAGCCGGTAAATTCACTTTTCTCCCCCCGGGCCGACAAGTCCCGGACTCCTTCTTCCCTGGCTTCAATATCGGCGCTTTTCCAGCTCTGCCTGCTTCGGTCCTTCTGCTGGGCCATAGCCCGGTTAAAACCGGGCTCATCGAGGGTAAACCCCCTCTCCAGGCCAATATCTCTGATAATATCAACAGGAAAGCCATAGGTATCGTAGAGTTTGAAAATAAAGACACCGTCGATTAAAGCCTCTCCCTGTTTTCCTAATCTGGTCATCTCGGCCTGAAGCATCTCCAGTCCGTTATCGAGGGTTTGCCGAAAACCGCTCTCCTCACTTCTGACCACTTTCTCCATGAGAGGGGCGGTGCTCTTCAGATGGGGCCAGGCCTCGGACATTTCGTTGACCACCTGTCGGCAGATTTCAGCCAGGAATCCCTCATCAAGTCCCAGACTTCTGCCGTAACGGACGGCCCGGCGCATTATACGGCGCAGAACATATCCTCTTCCTTCATTAGCCGGCAATACTCCATCGGCTATCAGAAATACACTTCCCCTGCCGTGGTCGGCGATAACCCTCATGGCGGTATTTACTTCTTGGCTGCCTCCATAGTTTTTCCCCGACATCCCCTCCAGGGTCCTGAAGAGCCCCCTGAAAAGATCACAATCGTAGTTGGTGAGGCCGCCCTGGGCAACAGCAGCTATGCGCTCAAGTCCCATACCCGTATCAATACATGGTTTGGGAAGAGTTTCCCTGGTTCCGCCCGCTTTTTGCTCAAACTCCATAAAGACGAGATTCCACAACTCCAGAAATCTGTCGCAGTCGCATCCCACCCCACAGCCCGATTGTCCGCATCCCGCCTTTTCCCCCAGGTCTATGTGGATCTCGGAACTGGGACCACAGGGGCCCGTATCTCCCATGGACCAGAAATTTTCCTCGGCACCGAGTCTCACAATTCTTCCCGGCGGGAGATCCTGGATTTTTTCCCAGAGATCGAAGGCCTCGTCATCCTCTTCAAAAACAGAGACCCATAATTTTTCCGGAGAAAGACCGATCACACCGGTAAGAAATTCCCAGCTGTAATCAATCGCCTCCTTTTTGAAATAGTCTCCAAAGGAAAAATTACCCAGCATTTCAAAAAAGGTATGATGTCTTGCAGTATATCCCACATTTTCCAGGTCGTTGTGTTTGCCGCCCGCCCTGACGCAGCGCTGGCAGGTTACAGCCCTGGTAAAGTCCGGATGTTCCTCTCCGGTAAAAATTCTTTTAAACTGGACCATCCCGGAGTTAACGAAAAGAAGAGTGGGATCATCCTTGGGAACCAGAGGTGCGCTTTCCACCACCTTATGTCCTTTGTCGGCAAAGTACTGTATAAACTGTTTTCTAATCTCTGCTGCTTTCATTGATCATATGATGTAACGGTTGTCAGCTCTCCGACCCTTCGAGATAGCAATCTAAAAGAATGCTCACAAGCTGGTTCGGAAGAAGATTCCACCTTCCGCCACCGGCCTCAAGGCAAGTCATATACCATTCTTTTATTATGGATCGGGATTGCAGGCTAGGCCTCAGCTTCCCGGCTCTGGGAGCCGGAGCTTGATTGTTTTACAGGCAGACCATAGGCGAGCCGCACCTTCTGATCCAGTTCGTCCATAATCTCGGGGTGTTCCCTGAGAAACCTTTTGACATTCTCCCGGCCCTGACCTACTCTTTCGCCATTATAGGAAAACCAGGATCCACTCTTTTCAATAATGTCCATGTCAACTGCCAGATCAAGGACATCACCCTCCCTGGAAATTCCCTCTCCATAGATTATGTCGAACTCTGCCACCTTAAAGGGTGGCGCCATCTTGTTCTTAACTATTTTGACCTTGGTTCGGGTACCGATAATATCCTGTCCTTCCTTGATGTTAGCCTGCTTACGGATATCAAAGCGCATGGAGGAATAAAATTTCAGGGCGTTGCCGCCGGTGGTGGTTTCCGGATTGCCGAACATCACCCCGATTTTCATGCGGATCTGATTAATGAAGATCATCGCGGTATTAGTTCGCTTAAGGATGCCGGTAAGCTTTCGCATGGCCTGGGACATCAACCTGGCCTGCAGTCCTACGTGGGAATCACCGACATTACCTTCTATCTCCGCTTTTGGCACCAGGGCGGCTACCGAATCAACAACAATAACGTCAACCGAGCCGCTGCGGACCAGGATTTCGGCAATTTCCAGGGCCTGCTCACCGTAATCAGGCTGGGAGACCAGCAGATCATCAACCTTGACCCCCAGACGCCCGGCATACTGGATATCGAGGGCATGCTCGGCGTCGATAAAGGCCACTGCTCCTCCGAGTTTCTGGGCCTCGGCGATAAGGTGCAGGGCCAGAGTGGTCTTACCCGATGATTCCGGGCCGAAAATCTCCGAAATTCGCCCTCTGGGATAGCCTCCTACCCCGGTGGCGATATCAAGTCCCAGAGTTCCAGTGGATACAATCGGTACCGCTTCTGCCTCTCCAGAGCCGAGCCGCATGATTGAGCCTTTGCCGAACTGTTTCTGGATCTGGGAAATTGCAGAATCAAGGGTTTTGCTCTTTTCTTCCGCTGTGGCCATCTTCGTTCTCCGAATCTATAATTCTCAGTTTTCAAACCTCTGTCTATACGCTCAGGGTGTTCCCTGAAACCCTATCACTTAACATGATTGCACTCCCTTGTCAGCTAATTTCCTGGCGAAATATATCGAGCACA
>JBEPXR010000246.1:0-4148 GCA_041641775.1 Desulfobia sp.
TTCCAGACCTCCGACAAACATCTCCATAATGTTCTGCATGCCCCTTGGCACCATCTCCAGCTTGGAAGTCGCCATCTTGGCAAGAATCAAGGTGAGGGCGATGGCAAAGTAGCTGTACTGCATGTGCGGGGCAAGGGCCTGGGCCAGAAAACTCTCTCCTCCATGAGCCGGCAGGCCTATGGCGTCAAGTATCACGGTTATGAACAGTAAGGGATGCTCCATGAATAAGCTGCTCCTCAGAAAATGAATAAAGGTTCATTCATTATTCTTAACTCATTTTTTCTATATTTCAATAGGCTGATACCACAATAGCTTTAATGTGTCAATCAAATTATAAGGGGATCAGGGACTGGTAAGCATTTCTAATCAGGCTTAATTGTGGATTTTTTTCTTTTCTTATCCTCTGAATTTTTCTGTTCCCCAGTATGCTTAAGCCCGCCGCTTATCCAGATCTGGATAAGGACAACGAACAGGGTGAGTGGTCCAATGGAGAGGCCAATAAGTACCCCGGGTATGGAAAAGGTCTCGGGAAATCTAACCAGGATAAAGCCAAGTGCGAGAGCCAGAAGGGTCAGCCGGGCGACGAAGCCGAAGAAGTACATAAAAGGGCTTTTATGCTTCAGGAGGCGCCAGGTATCCCTGTAAATCCAAAGAAAGTTGAGGTTGATGGTGATGCCACCTAACAGGATGCCAAAAGTCAGTCTGTAAGCCAGGAATATATTGGAAGCGGCAACCAGTGCGAGGAGAACGAGCCATCCTGCTATCAAAAATCTCCTGCCGAATCCCTCGTCTATTGTCCCGGACCAGATTATCATACTATTGTATTATGTATCTTCAGGAGGGGTGCCTATATTGTCCTCCCCCTCTTTAAAGCGCCGGGCCATTACATAGAGCCCCCTTACTCCGCCGGCTATGCCAAAGAGCAGAAATATGATAGTCAGCCAAGGATGCGTCCGGCCATCGAAGACTTTTGTGTCCAGAAAGTAGCCGAACCAGACTCCGGCAAAAGAGGAACAAACCAGACCGGTTGCCATGCCGACGGCGGTGGACAACTGCTTTATAGCTTCATTGATCGCCTTTTTGGTATTGGGATCCATAAAATGAATAAGACAGTGATGGTGCACCATCACTGTCTTAATAAAGTGTGTTATGGCCGGTTACTGTGTCGCGGCAAAAAGAAAAATGCTCACATATGCCTAATACGCTGCGCTTTTTATTTTTGCGGCTCCTTGTCCTCGAACCAGATGTCGAATTTCCAAGGCACACTTATGCCTCTTTCTAGTTGGTCTGATTAAGCCACAGTTTCTTATTTCCTAGAGGAAAGGATTGGCATAGAGGGCGATCAGGCCGATAACCAGGGCGTAAATGGTAAAGGTCTCGATAAGGGCGAAGGTAATGAACATGGTAACGGTTAATTTTCCACTCATTTCCGGATTGCGGGCACTCCCTTCGATGAGGCCGCGGGCACACTGACCCATACCAGCACCACAGCCGCCGCCGGCAGCACCGACTGCTATTCCCGCTCCGATGAGAGCCGCAGCCATGATCAGACCGCTGTTAGCCGCGGCTTCGCCTTCGGCAGCCATGGCCAGAGTGCTCAGGCCAAGTACCAGAAAGGCGGTCAAGGTGGAGATTACTGTTACTTTTTTTTCTGTCCTCATTACGTGTCCTCCTGACTAAGTATTTTTTAATTTTTGCTAAACTCTCGAGTTGTCAGAGCTGGAAATTGCTAATGCGCTTCGTGCATGGCTTCGGCACAGTAAGTTACCGGTAATACGACAAAGATGAAGGCCTGTAGGATGCAGACCAGAACTCCCAGCAGCATGATGGGCAGCGGTGCCAGATACTGTCCGGCCAGGGTAAAGAGAATGAAGAGAAGCAGCTCCTTGGACATCATGTTGCCGAAGAGTCGGATAGAGAGGGAGGCGATCCGGCCTATATGGCTGAAGGTCTCCACTATCAGAAAGAAAGGGGCCATTACTTTAATGGGGCCCATGAAATGTTTGATATATTTTACACCGTGGTAGCGCAGACCCAGGGCGTGGTAAGCCACAATCACGATGGCGGTATAGCCCATGGTGATGTTCAGGTTGGCCGTAGGGGAAGTAAAGCCGGGGATGAGTCCGAGAATATTGGAAAGCAGGATCAGGTAGCCGAAAGTGGCTATCATGGGAAAGAGCATTATGGCCTTTTTCCGGTCTCCCACCTGTTCGGTGATAAAGTCTTCCAGACCTCCGACAAACATCTCCATAATGTTCTGCATGCCCCTTGGCACCATCTCCAGCTTGGAAGTCGCCATCTTGGCAAGAATCAAGGTGAGGGCGATGGCAAAGTAGCTGTACTGCATGTGGGGGGCAAGGGCCTGGGCCAGAAAACTCTCTCCTCCATGAGCCGGCAGGCCTATGGCGTCAAGTATCACGGTTATGAACAGTAAGGGATGCTCCATGATTTGGTACTCCTGCTTTCCTGATTGTGCCGGGTCTCAGTATGACCGCAGTGGTTTTCTCGGGTTTTCAGTTATGGAGTTGTATATCGTGCTGAACGAAGCCTCATTCAGTTACACGGATTTTGTATTCCTGTCCAGGGATAACGGTGACACATTATCCGAATACTGTTTCCTATCATAAGGTATCACTTCTGTCAATCTGAAAATTAATGGACTGGGGTGGTGGACTTATTCATCGTACTTCAGATTCCAAAACAATAACTTTGTGTTACAATTCAATTGTAAAGACTTGGTAAAAGTGATAAGTCAAGCCATGAATCGAAGCCTGCCTCGCCTGTTTAGAGCAGTCGTTTCCCATTTTCATTTTCCTGTGTAGAACGGAAATCTGTACTTCTTTAAGGATTGAGCCATGGAAGAACATTCAGCTTTCACCAGAAAAGATCTGAGGCATTGTCTGGCTCTGGCCCTCGTAACCATAGTCTTTTCACTCAGGACCGGGGATATGCCCGAAGCTGTGATAATAACCGTGAGGCATGTGGCCGCCTATTTCATTTATGGCTTCGCTCTTGTTTTTATCTTCATCGCTCTGTTGAAGAAAGCGGGAATGGCGGAGAAATTTTTTGAGCAGAAACCTGACAGGGTTCGTCTCGTCAAATGGGCTATTGGCGTATCGGCTTTTCTGGCCGTATATCAGATGGTTCACGAGCTGATTGAGGTTCTGCTGGCCTGAAGGTGATTTCCAGTTAAGCAAGCCGTAATCAAGGTGGTAAAGGCATGATCAAAGATAAAGCTGTTTTTATGGTAAGCCTGGGCTGCCCCAAGAATCTGGTTGACAGCGAAGTTATGCTGGGGGCTTTTTATGAGGCCGGCTACTCCGTATGCGAGAGTCCGGAACAGGCTGAAATAATAGTCATCAACACCTGCGGATTCATCCAGTCCGCGGTTGAAGAAGCGGTTGAAGAGATCCTTGTCTGCTGTCGCCTGAAGGAGGAGGATCCTGACAAAAAAATTGTCGTAACCGGCTGCCTTGTCCAGCGCTATGGAGACGAACTTTCTTCTGAACTGCCCGAGGTGGATTTTTTCATTGGAACCGAAGGCTTTGTCGAAATTGCCACTTATCTGAATCAGCTTTGCGAGCGGAAATATGGCAACGATCAGAGAACGGTCCTCGCCAGGCCGGTATCCATAATGACGAGCGACTGGCCCAGGTACATTTCGACCCCTGCCCACCGAGCCTATCTCAAGATCATGGAAGGGTGCTCCAACAGGTGCACCTATTGCCTGATCCCTTCGCTTCGCGGTGAGATCCGGAATCGCGGTATGGAAGATCTGGTGGTCGAGGCCAGAAGACTGGTCAAGGCCGGGGTCAGGGAGATTACCCTGGTCGGCCAGGACCTGACTTCCTATGGTGCCGGAGATAAAGGCAGCTTGACTCTTCTGCTTGAAAATATCCTGGCGGAAACCGGGGTAGACTGGTTGAGACTTCTCTATCTCTATCCGGATAAAATCGGCCACGACCTGCTTGACCTCATGGCCACGGAAGAAAGACTGCTGCCGTATTTTGACATACCTCTTCAGCATATCAGTGATCATATTCTCAGGAAAATGGGAAGGAAAACCAGAGAGGCGACGGCCTACAAACTCATCGACCGCATTCGTGGTCGTCTACCCGAATCCGGGATCAGAACGACGTTCATGGTCG
>JBEPXR010000247.1:0-4123 GCA_041641775.1 Desulfobia sp.
GGGCCATGGATGATCTCAGACGGGGCCAGTCGACCTTTATGGTCGAAATGAATGAAACCGCCAACATCCTCAACAATGCCACCGATCAGAGTCTGGTTATCCTCGATGAGATCGGCAGAGGCACCAGTACCTTTGACGGTCTGGCCATCGCCTGGGCGGTCAGCGAAGAACTGGTTACCAAGAACGGCAAGGGGGTAAAAACAATTTTTGCCACTCATTACCATGAGTTAACTGAACTTGCCACCCTTCACAACCGAATCAAAAACTACCACATTGGGGTGAAAGAATGGAACAACTCTATAATTTTTCTGCATAAATTACTTGCTGGAGGGACAAATCGAAGCTATGGTATAGAGGTGGCCGCCCTGGCTGGTGTACCCGGACACGTGGTCCGGCGGGCTGAGGAACTGCTGGAACATATTCAGAAGGATGAATATACCTCCCGGGGCCTGCCCAGGATATCACCGCACAAAGGGCAGGACCGCGTAAAAAAGACGGGGCAGCTCCAGCTCTTCGAGGCTCCCTCCGATCCCCTGAGAGAAAAGGTTGCTGACCTTGAGCCGGATAATATGACACCCCGCCAGGCCCTGGATTTTCTCTACAGTTTGAAAAGCCAGTTATGATCCGGCGAGACTGAACAAAATACACATCCGGCCCTCTGCTCCAAGGCGCAAGCGAGCGGCTGGAAGCGAAACCAGATGGGGGTAACGGCAGGTTGGTTACACAGTCAAAACCATTTCATCCAGAAAAATAATGTCCTCCTCGCCCAAGCCATCTCCACGCCACACGGTTAGAACCAGTATCCAGTTTCCGCATCTCCTCGTTTTCCTGCTCTCCTTTGCTTTCACCATTCAGGGAACCGCTGCCGCCGCTGACTTTATAGACAAGCGTTACGACCTGGCAACCGCCTGCTACAACGGTCTTAAGTTTGATCATGAACGGAGCAAACAGAGAACCGAATGGCTCATCTGCGCCGACAAGTACAGACAATTATATCATGAGCGCCCCACCCATGAAAAAGCGGCTGCCTGCCTTTACCGGCTGGGCCGGATATATGAAGAGATGTACCGCCGTTTCCACCTTTCCTACGACCGCCAGGAGGCTGTTGCCTATTACGAAGATCTGCAGGTCATCTTTCCGAGGAGCAACCTGGCCGATGATGTCATATACCGAATAGCCGGAATACGGATTGGCCAGAACAGAAAGGAAGAGGCCAGAGAGTTCCTGCACAGGATAATAGAGAAATACCCGGATGGTGACAGGTATGGGGCCGCGGTCAGGAAACTCGAGGAACTGCAGAATATCACCACCATCAAAGCCACTAAAAAACTGAAGACCCGGCCCGCTTATCTGAACAGCCCAGTCCGCTACTGGTCCAACCCGGATTATACCAGGGTCGTTATCAAAGTCTCGGATCAGATCGATTACCAGGAAGTTCTTCTTCCGGACGATGAAAACCATCCCAAAAGGCTGTATGTAGACCTGGAAAACTGCAGCCTGACTCCGGAAGCCAAAAAACCGATCCTGGTCGGTGACGGTCTGCTGAAACGGATACGGACCGGTCAGTTCGCCCCGGATACGGTCAGGGTTGTCCTCGACACCGTCTCACTTGAAGATTATAAAATTTTTCATCTCAAAGATCCTTACCGGATAGTGATAGACATCAGCGGCATCAGGACAGCTGGCTCCAGAACCAGACCAAATTCCCCCGAACGCAATATCAGCCTGGCCGAACAGTTCGGCCTGGGAGTCAAGACGATCATCCTCGATCCGGGTCACGGGGGCAAGGATCCCGGGGCTGTGAGTCCTACCGGCCGGCTTGAAAAGAATATTACGCTCAGCATAGCCAAGAAGACCGCCAAGATTCTCAACCAGAAGAAAGGTTACAATGTCATTCTGACCCGTACGAAAGACGTCTTTATCCCTCTGGAGGAGCGGACGGCCATAGCCAACACCCGCAAGGCCGATCTCTTCGTTTCCATTCACGCCAATTCAGCAGCTGACCCCGAACTCAAGGGAATAGAGACCTATTACCTGAATATGGCCACCAGCCGCGAGGAGAGAAAAGCCGCAGCCCGTGAGAACTCATCTTCGGTCAGCCAGATCAGTGATCTCCAAAAAATCCTGGACGATCTCGTGAAAAAGAGCAAAAAAGAAGAATCCCGCCGTTTGGCCACCATCATTCACCAAAATTTCATCGACGGGCTGAACGACAGGTATCCGGTCAATGACCTCGGCATCAAGAAGGCCCCTTTCATTGTCCTGATCGGCGCCAGGATGCCGGCCATTCTCCTGGAGACGGGTTTCATCAGCAACCGGGAAGAAGAAGAACGGCTCTGCAGCCAGAATTACCAGGAGCTGCTTGCCCAGAGAATCACCCAGGGAATAGAGGAGTATGCTTCCAACCTCAGCCTGGCAGCCAGATTCTGAAGCTCCTCCGAGTTGAACTAATGACCTGACAAAGTACCTCTTTTCTTCGACTTCCAGCGCTTAACACTTTCTTTAAATATTAGGATTGGAAACTTGACAAAGAATTGACTTTCGATTAAAGAAAGAACTTTAAAAAAGGGATAACATTTTTTTCTTCAAAAGAGGTTTTTAAATACGATTCAAAGGAGGACAGAATGGCTACAGTTGAACACAACGGCAACACTTACGAAGTAGATGAGGATGGCTTCCTGACCAAAGGGATGGAAGAGTGGAATGAAGACTGGATTGACTATGTAAAGCAGAGCGAAGGCATTGAAGAACTCACCGATGAACACTGGAAAGTCATCAATTCTCTCCAGGAGTACTTCAAGAAAAATGGTATCGCCCCCATGGTCAGAATCCTCTCCAAAACCACCGGCTATCCCCTGAAAAAGATTTACGAGCTTTTCCCCTCAGGACCCGGCAAAGGAGCCTGTAAAATGGCCGGTCTGCCCAAACCTACCGGTTGCGTCTAAGAACCGGCCTTGTCTTGACAGAACATGAAGGGAAAACGACTCAAGCCGTTTTCCCTTTTTTTATGAAGTCTTCATGGATGGTATCCAGACGCTGCTGATACTCCGAGGGAGTTATTACCGCCCCTCTTATCCCTCCCCTGAGATTGATTTCCGTAAAGAAGGTTTCCCCCTTTGTTGTCACCATCAAGTCGATGTGCGCATAGGGGAAATTCCCACGCTCCATGACCCTTCTGCAGAGCTCCCACTGATTTTCCGAGAGACTGCAGGGTGAGAAACTTCCACCACAATGGAGATTATTCCGGAAATTTGCGCTGTTGACCCGGTAGTAAGCTTCCCGATACTCCCCGAGAACAACAACCCTGATATCCTGACTGGTGGCCATGAAAGGCTGTACCACAAAAGGATAGGGCAGACCTCCCAGAGAGGCCTGATTGTAGAGGTCCTCCATGGTAGGCCAGAGATTGATGCCCAGTCCGGCGTTTTTTCGGTCCAGCTTACTGACCACCTGCTCCATTCCCAGACCGTTGTATAGGTTGAGGACGTCCAGGAGACTGTGGCGATCATGCACCGCCAGGGTATGCGGGAGCATATAGCGTGAGAATATCCGGGCCTGCAGGGCCTTGGATCTGCTGACTGTCTGGGAAAGAGCCGAGGGAAATAGAATCACCCCCCTCTCCAGCAAGTCGATAAGGAGGTTCTCCTCACTTTCTTTGAGGCGGACTCTTCCCACCATCATGTCACCTGCCTGGAGTCCTTCGTACTCCCGATGCAGCCGGTCATTATCAGTAATTATACGGGGCATATTACGGTTATGAGCTATGGGACGTGGGTTCCAACCAATATCCAACCTGAGCTACTTCAGTATCTGACCTCAAAGCCTTTCAGTTCACCCGGCTTCTCAGCCGTTTTTACCTCAACGCTGCTTACTCTGGCATTCGGAGAACCCTGATAAAGCCATTCCACCAGTTGATCGACCCTGTATTCATCACCCGAAGCCAGGATTTCGACCGAACCATCTTTTTTGTTGCGCACCCAACCAGCTACACCCAATCTCTGAGCTTCCGATCTGGTATAATCCCGAAAAAACACGCCCTGAACTTTGCCGCTTACAACGGCCTTTACCGTTTTCTCAGCCATCTCCTGCCTCCCTTAACCGGAACCCGAATCACAATGTATAC
>JBEPXR010000248.1:0-4092 GCA_041641775.1 Desulfobia sp.
AACCCTTCCATCGAAACTCTGGTCCATGCCTTCCTGCCTCACCGCTTTATCGATCATACTCATGCCGATGCCATTGTCACCCTTACCAATCAGCCCGAGGCGGAGCAGGTGCTGAAAGAGGCTCTGGGCGATGAAATCGGCATCCTGCCCTTTATCATGCCGGGATTCCCCCTGGCCAAGGCCATGGCCGAACACTATGAAAGCAGGCCGGATATGGACTGTATAATTCTGCGCAACCACGGGATTTTTACCTTTGCCGATGACGCGAAAACCGCCTATGAGCGGATGATTCACTATGTCTCCCTGGCCGAGGAGTTCGTGGCTGAGGCCCTGGCCAAAAAGCCCGGACCGGATCCCGGGTCTCCGGAACATCCCGATCCCAGCCTGGTTCTGCCTGTATTGCGGGGCAGTTTGTCCCATTTCGAGGCAAACGGACGGCGGCGCACGTTTTTCCTGGAAGTACGGGACAGTGACGATATCCTGGAAGCCCTGGCCCGACCTGATGCCGGGGAGCTGTTTACCACCGGAGTTCTCACACCCGATCATGTGATCCGGACCAAAAACTATCCACTTTATCTCGACTGCGCCGGAGCCCGAGATGAAGAGGAGATAGTGGAGATTGTAGACCGGGAGGTTGGTCGGTATCAGGAAACCTATGAC
Organism: Desulfobia sp.; assembly: GCA_041641775.1. Lineage (GTDB taxonomy): Bacteria > Desulfobacterota > Desulfobulbia > Desulfobulbales > SURF-16 > JAWLDV01. Next base: position 661 of record JBEPXR010000248.1, read on the forward strand.
AGGTATTTTGCCGGGCAGGTAGCCGCTAAGAATGTGAAGCGTACCAAGCTGGACAATCTGCCGAGACTGGTTCTTATCCCGGGGCTGGGGCTTGTAGCCGCTGGAAAGACGCCGAAGGATGCGGCGGTGGCTGCAGATATCGGCGAGCATACGCTGCGGGCAAAAATCGGAGCGGCGGCGGTAGGTGATTACCGGGAACTCGATCCCGACTGCATTTTTGATATGGAGTACTGGAGCCTTGAACAGGCCAAACTGGGCAAAGGGAGTTCCCTTCCCCTGGAAGGAAGAGTCGCCCTGATAACCGGAGGCGGGGGGGCTATAGCCTTTGGTATAGGCAGGCAGCTGCTGGCAGCCGGAGCCCGGGTTTTTCTAAGTGATATCGATGAGAAGCGGTTGGGGCTGGTGGTTGCTGAATTGGCTGAGGAGTATTCTTCCGCTATGGTCAGCGGCCTGCAGATGGATGTCAGCGATGAAAAATCGGTGGCGGTCGCCCTGGCCGAGCTGGTCGGGGAAGCCGGGGGGCTCGATATTCTGGTACCCAATGCCGGACTGGCCCATGTCTCACCGCTGGCTGATCTTGACGGGGCCAGGTTCAGAAAGATTCTGGATGTCAACCTGATGGGGGTTTTTCAGACGGTCAAGGCAGCCATTCCGATTTTCCGTCGCCAGGGCAGCGGTGGTCATATCGTGATCAACAGTTCCAAGAACGTCTTCGACCCCGGAGCTGCTTTCGGAGCCTACAGTGCCTCCAAGGCCGGGGCCCATCAGCTGGGGAAAATCGCCGCCCTGGAGCTGGCCGAACTCGGGGTCCGGGTCAACATGATCAATGCCGATGCCATTTTCGAAGGAGGCCAGGTAGCTTCAGGACTCTGGGAGGTGGTTGGACCTGACAGGATGAAGTCCAGGGATCTGGATCCGGCCGGGCTCAAGGAATACTACAGGCAGCGTAACCTGCTCAAGGCTGAAATCAGGGCCGAAGATGTCGGGAATGCGGTAGTTTTTTTCGCAAGCGACCAGACACCGACTACCGGAGCCACTCTTCCGGTTGACGGCGGTATTCCTGCTGCTTTTCCCCGTTGATCATAGTTGGATCACAGGCAAATGAATCCTGTTTTTGATTGGCTGTGGATCAGGAAGCTAATGCTATTTATTCAAAGTTTTCAATTTTCTGTCGGGCGCGCCGGATCAGGTGTATTTTGACTTCCTGCATGTCGAGGTCGTAGATCTGTCGGGGAAAGAGGAGGTCGGCCACCTCGGAATCGATAATCCTTTTTACCTCATATTCCTCATGGGAGACATCGCGCTGGTAGATATAGTTCAGATAGCTTTTGTTGGTATGGATAATGAACTCAACGCGCATGCCCCCCATCCTGGCAAAGAATTTCAGCATGGAAGTTCCGGGGCAGCTTCCTTCGTTGCTGGTTTCGTAGGTCTGGCCCTGGAGGCTGTCTGAAATATCCTCCAGGGTCATGAAGGAATTGGCCCGGACGGCGCTTTGAGTCAGATGCTTCTGGAAGAGTTTGACCTCGTTCACTGAGTCAACGACCCCCATGTGGCCTAGTTCGTCATCCACCGCCACGGCCGGATTTTCTTCTCCTTTTCTCAGCAGTTTCAAGACCTTGGCCTCATGGGTCTTTTTGCGGATGGAGACATAAATGGGTATCTTCCTGCCACCGATCTCAAACAGCCGCCGTTTGATCAGGGTAAGTTTCTGCCGTTTTTTCAGCTTGATGTGCCGGCCCTCCTCTTTAGATACGACCTGGAGGCTCCGGCAGGCGAAAGATTCCGGATCGTGGCTGCTTAAAAGAAGAACCGGTTCCAGTTCCCCTATCCTGGTTTTCTGGCTCCAGACAAAATCGTTTAAAAAATCAAGGAAGTCGGCAAACTTATCCTCAATGGCGGTCTCCCTCTCCCTCTGGTCGATGGAACCTGCCAGGCTCATCAAGACCAGCTTGCGCTTGGCCTCAAAGCGGGCCTTTTTGTGATAGCGGTCGTCGAAAATAATCAGGAGCAGGTCCACCGGGCTGGTGGTGACATCAATCTCGTTGGTCATTTCCAGGTAGGATGAGAAAGACGAAAAGGTCTGTCTCTGCAGATAGCGAATGACTGCGTCAGCGGTCCTGGAGTAACTGTCAACCTTGGAGACGATCTCTCTTTCGTTGCCTTCAATCCCGAACATGTTGCCTATGAGCAGGTAAGCTCTCCGGGTTACCTGGCGGTGCCTGGCCGAATCGTTCATAAGTTCTTCCAGTTCCCGGAATGAAGATATATCGAGGAGTTCCATAACCTGGTTTCTGACGATGCGGTACTTGGTTTCCAGGCGGTCCCTGCGGACCGCTTTGGCCCTGAACCTCGAATTGGCAGAAAAGGTCCGGAGGCTGGGTGCGTTGTCCAGGGTGACAAAAGGACCGTCCTGGCGCAGGAGATAGAAGATGGTGTTTTTATGGCCAACGTTCATTACTTTTCCTTATCTTGTTATGATGTAAAGCCACCGAGAGTCGCTTTCCATTATAACAGGAGTGGGAATGGTGTAACAGTATTTGTGGTGTGCTTACGGCAGGAGATCCAGGAAATTGCGGAAAAGGGTCATGAACCACTGCTGAATGCTGCTTCTGGCAATGAAGGCATCGGTCAGAATTTCTCGGGGATCGGAGCGCAGGTTCTTGATGGAGGAAAGCCATTTGGCGTCATGGGTCAGCCACTCGCTGATGTCTCCGGGGGCGGCGGCATGGTTGTCGAACTGGAGACCCACGATGTGCGGCCGGTTTGCAACCGAAATGGCCTCTACCTGGCAGTCTCCGGATGTGGCGAGCAGGTCTATATAGCTGGGAAGTGGAGTCAGAATAGTCTGGCTGTGCCACTTGAAAAGTTTCATTTTCCTGGGCAGATTCCTGAAGAGCGGATGCTCTCTGCCTCGCGCCGTAAGATAGCCTGCTACAAAACCGACACTCGTCAGGTAGTTGGGACCGACTTTCTGATTCAGGGCATCTCCCAGCAATTGATGACCCAGGCAGAAACCGAGGTACGGCCTGTCCTCCTGGATGGAGTTTCTGATCGCCTGCTTTTCTTCTTTCAGGAACGGGTATGTCTTTTCCTGATTGACATTGGGGCTGCCCCCGAGAACGATGAGGGCGTCATAACCGCCGAGCGGCGGAATGGCCTCCTGCCAGACCCTGACGACGTCAAGTTTCACCCGATTTTTGTCCGCTGCCTCCAGAAGATGTGTGCCCGGCTTTTCCCAGGGGCTGTGCTGAAATACAAGAAATTTTTTTCTCATGGTGAGTTCGTCTGTCCGGGGGGTGTTAGTTACGGACCACGGGCGAAGGCCGGAAGGGATTCACCCCGTGCGGCCTCCGCCTCCGGTTTTTCAGTTGCCGATCTCAGTTGATGGTCTGAAAATCGTTATAGCCGTGGGCGTTGTGTTCTGTAAGG
>JBEPXR010000249.1:0-4091 GCA_041641775.1 Desulfobia sp.
GCCAAGTTCCATCCTGTCCATATTCAGACCGCTTAACTCGGCGACCCGCATTCCTGTCGAATAAAGGATTTCCAGTACCGCCCTGTCCCGGATTGAATACGTATCCTCTTCGGAAGGAGCCTGCAGCAGGGAAAACACCTCGTCTACGGTGAGAAAAACCGGGATATACTTCCCCTGCTTGGGCATGGCGATTTTTTCCAGGGGATCGTTCTCGATCTTTGCCTCCCTGAGCAGGAAACGGAAAAAACTTCTCAGGGCTGAAAGCTTTCTGGCGGAAGTAGAGTTTTTTTTATACTTCGTGAGATAGTAACAGTAAGACCGAATCAAGCGGGAATCAAGATCTTTAACACTTTTGGCCTGATCAATAAAGGAAAAAAACTGTTCTATGTCGCGTTGGTATGCACTGACCGTGTGAACCGAGCAGCCCTTCTCCACCTGGAGATACCTGAGGAACAGCTTTATCTCGTTCCTGATTGCCGACTCTTCCATACTCTCCTTTTCGTAGTGATCCGGATAGTGCTCCCTGGCCCTGCCCCACTGAAGCCGGTACAGTTTGACTGGCCGTTGAATAAGTTGCATAATGGTCCAAGTGGTGGTAAGAATTCCCTGAACCTATTTAATCACACTATACCCTTTGAAATTTTATGGCCAAGAGAAAAACCCTGGAGGACGCCCTCAGTCAGCTGGAGGAAATCACTCAAGAGATGGAGGAAGGGAGCCTGAGCCTGGAGGATTCTTTGAAAAAATTCAATGAAGGGATGAAACTGGTCGAATTCTGCAACCAAAAACTTGATGATGCCCAGAGCAAGGTGGAAATGCTGACCAGAAAAGAAAACGGCACTCTCATTGCCGAACCGTTTCCTCTGGAAGACAACCTCAGCGATCAGGAATAATTACAGATAATTGAATATAAAGTCCTATCTGGAAGAAAAGCGCCTGCAAGTCGAGAAAACCCTGGAGAACATTCTCCCCCCCGCTGAAGGACCACTGGCTGATCATTTCAGTGCCATGCGGTATTCCCTTTTTGCCGGCGGCAAACGCATTCGACCCATCCTGGCAATGGCTGCGGCAGAGTCCCTGGAAAGCGATCCCGCTCCCTATCTCCCCCTGATAACCGGTCTTGAACTCATTCATACCTACGCCCTGATCCATGACGATCTGCCGGCCATGGATGACGACGAGCTGCGGCGCGGGAAACCGACCTGCCACAAGATTTTCGGAGAAGCGGCTGCCATATTGGCCGGAGACGGCATGTTGAGCTATGCCTTTGAACTCCTCTCCGACCGCGACCTTACTGCCGGTCTTCCGGATGAGGACAGGATACTGATCATCCAAACGATTTCCCGGGCCATAGGGCCTAAAGGCATGGTCGGCGGCCAGGCCCTTGACATCGCCAATGAAGACAGAAAAATCTCTTTTGAAACCCTGCGCTTTCTGCACAGCTGCAAAACCGGAGCTCTGATTCGGGCATCCGTCCAGACCGGGGCTATTATAGGAAAAGCCGGGGATGATCAGTTCCATGCTCTGAGTGAGTATGCCAACCGGATAGGTCTCGCCTTCCAGATTGTCGACGATCTTCTGGATGTGGAAGGAAATCCGGAAAAACTCGGCAAATCCACGGGGGCCGACCTGGCCCGCCGGAAATCAACCTACCCCGCTCACCTGGGATTGGAAGAAACCCATAAACTTGCCAGGAAAACGGTCGAGGATGCCATTGACGCCATAAAGTCCTTTGACCGAAATGCCGAGCCCTTGAGAGAAATCGCCCGGTACATATATTACCGGGACTCCTGATGTTCGGCTGCGAAAAACCGCTCGAGCCAAACGATTAAACCACGAATCCAACGATATGTCATACCACTCTATTCTCGACACCATAAATTCTCCTGTGGACCTCAGGATGATGCACCCGGACCAGCTTCCTCTCCTGGCTGCAGAGATCAGGGAGAGAATAATAAAAACCGTGGCCCGCACCGGCGGACATCTTGCCCCCAGCCTGGGCGTCGTGGAGCTGACCCTGGCTCTCCACTACACCTTCAATACCCCTGTAGACAAACTCATCTGGGATGTAGGACACCAGTGTTACGCCCACAAGCTCATTACCGGCCGGAGGGAAAAATTCGAGACCCTGCGCCAGTACAAGGGCATCAGCGGTTTCACCAAGAGGGAAGAAAGCATCTACGACGTCTTTGATACCGGACACTCTTCAACCTCCATATCGGCAGGCCTCGGCATAGCCCTGGCCCAGCACCTGAAGGAAGAGAAAAACAAGACCATAGCGGTCATCGGCGACGGTTCGATGACCGGCGGCATCGCCCTGGAGGGTTTGAATCAGGCGGGCCACCTGGACAAGGACCTGATCGTTATTCTCAACGACAACGAGATGTCCATCTCTCCCAATGTCGGAGCCCTGTCCAGCTTTCTGAGCCGCAAAATGACGGGAAGGGCCATGTCACGCTTCAAACATGACCTCTCCACCTTCCTGAAGCACTTCGACGGCGTGGGGGAAAATATCCGTCAGGCCCTCAAAAAAAGCGAGGACAGCCTCAAAGGCCTCCTCACACCTGGCATGCTTTTCGAGGCCCTGCAGTTCGAGTATATCGGCCCTCTTTCAGGACACCGGCTGGACAATCTGATCGAGACCTTCAGCAATGTCAGGGATTTCAGCTCAGGACCCGTCCTGATCCACGTTCTGACCACCAAGGGCAAGGGCTATTACCCTGCTGAAGTCAATCCTGGTACTTATCACGGAATTGGTCCGTTTTCACTGGAAACCGGCAAACCATACCCTGACACTTCCAAGCGCACGACCTACACCAAGGCCTTTGGCGACGCCATGGTTTCCCTGGCCCGTAAAGAGGACCGAATAGCTGCTATCTCTGCCGCCATGCCCGGGGGCACCGGGCTGGAGCTTTTTTCCAGGACCTACCCCGACCGCTTTTTCGACGTCGGGATAGCTGAACAGCACGCGGTCACTTTTGCAGCCGGCATGGCCACCCAGGGCATGCTGCCGGTGGTGGCCATCTACTCCACCTTCCTGCAGCGGGCCTTTGACCAGATTCTCCACGACGTCTGTCTGCCTAACCTGCCGGTGACTTTTGCCCTTGACCGGGGCGGCTTGGTGGGAGATGACGGCCCCACCCATCATGGTGTATTCGATTTCTCTTACCTGCGCTTCATTCCCAATATGGTGGTAATGGCTCCCAAGGATGAAGAAGAACTGCAGGATATGCTTTATACGGCAATTTTCCATCCCGGACCGGTTTCAGTACGTTATCCGAGAGGCAAGGGTGTGGGCAAAGATCTGAAGAAACCATTTGAAGCTCTGCCTGTAGGCAGAGGCGAGATACTGAGGGAAGGCACAGACCTCCTTCTTCTGGCCATCGGGACCCAGGTCTATCCTGCCCTCGAAGCGGCTGAAGAACTGGAGCAGAGTGGAATATCGACAGCGGTAATCAATGCCAGGTTTGTCAAACCCCTCGATGAAGAGCTTATCTGTGAGTGGTCCCGCAAAACCGGTAAGGTAGTCACCGTAGAAGAGAATGTTAAACAGGGGGGCTTCGGCAGTGCCATCCTGGAACTATTCTGGAAGAAAGGACTGACCGGGCTGCCTGTCAGGATCGTCGGCCTGGATGACCGCTTTGTGGAGCACGGAGATCAGGAGACCCTGAGGAGAATAACCGGAATTGATCGGGAAGGAATAGTGGAAGAGGCCCTCGACCTCATGGAAGGGATGGACCTCAGGGCGTAAGGAAGCAGAAACCTCCCTACGCCCTGAGCCTGGTGAAGCTTATTTATTTTTTTTATTCAGTATCTCCAGAATCTCATCGCTGATATCGACTGAGTCGGCTGCGAAGAGCAGACCGCTGCGCGAGTTGAGACCTTTTTCGGTGTTATCGAGAATCAAGGTGAAGTTGTGCTCCTCACCGTATTCCTTGATAATCCCGTGAAGGTCTTTCAGGATGGGTTTCATGACATTCTCCTGGAGCTGCTCCAGTTCATACTTGGCGTCTTCCTGCTTGAGGCGGAATTCCCTCTGCAGTTTACCCATCTCCCGTTCTTTCTCCTGCAGGACCTTCTCGCTCCAGACC
>JBEPXR010000250.1:0-4065 GCA_041641775.1 Desulfobia sp.
CCATACTTCCGCAGTCACCGTCGCAGTTCTTCCCGAGGTTGAAGATGTGGAACTTGATATTAACCCCAATGAGCTGCGATTTGATGTTTATCGTTCTTCAGGGCCCGGAGGGCAGAGCGTTAACACAACTGATTCGGCAGTCAGGGTGACTCACCTGCCCACGGGACTGGTTGTCTGCTGCCAGGATGAAAAAAGCCAGCATAAAAACAAGGCAAAAGCCTTGAAAGTTCTGCGGGCCCGTCTCCTGGATAAAATGCAGCAGGAGCAGAAAGACCGCATTTCTGAAGATCGTAAAAGCCAGGTAGGCAGCGGTGACCGTAGCGAAAGGATCCGCACTTACAATTTCCCTCAGGGTAGACTGACCGACCACCGGATTAATCTAACCCTTTATAAGCTGGAAGATATCATGCTTGGGAAGCTTGATCCGGTTATCGAGCCTCTCATTGCTCATTGGCAGGCTGAAGCCCTCAAGGAAATACAATAGTCTACGTGAGGTGGCAGCCTGAAACCAGTTCACCGATGACAGCGCATAAGCTTTATCGACTCGGAGTTTCTTATCTTCAGGAAGCCGGAATAGCCAACCCTGAAATTGAAGCTTCTCTTCTTCTTTGCCATCTCCTGCAGATTAGCCGAACGGAACTCTTTCTCCATCAGGGCGAACTTTCGAAATCCCTGGCCAGAACTTATCAGTCTCTGCTCGAGAGGCGTGGCTGCAGGGAGCCTCTTGCCTATATCATTGGTGAGTGGGAATTCTGGTCTCTCCCTTTCTTCGTGAGTCCAGAGGTGCTCATTCCCAGACCCGAAACTGAAGTCCTTGTTGAACTGGTTTTAGGTGTATTCTCTGATAACCATGCAAAAAACGAAGCATCCCTCCGGATTTTGGATATGGGAGCGGGTTGTGGCATACTTTCAGTGGTTCTGGCTAAAGAGCTCTCCAGGGCCATAATTATCAGTCTGGATATAGATCACGGAGCTCAGGAAGTTGCCAGGCACAATGCGGGTCGGCATAATGTCCTGGATAGAATATCCTTTCTCAATGCCGACTGGCTTGAAGCGATACGGCCTGAACCCCTCTTCGACCTTATCGTGGCAAATCCCCCGTATGTTGCCAGTGAGGACCTGGTCGATCTTCAGCCCGAAGTGAGGGATTATGAACCCAGATTGGCTCTTGATGGGGGAGAGAAAGGGTTGGAGGAAATAAGACGTTTTGCCCCTGAGCTGCTCTCTGTTCTTAAACCTGGGGGGTATTTCTTTATGGAGATAGGAGCCGACCAGAAAGAAGGCGTTGAGGGGATTTTCTCTAAACTGGATGGGTTCGATTCCCTCATATTTTATAATGATTACGCAAACTTGAATAGAGTCTTTCAGGCCCGGCGAAATTTTCCCGGTAACACAGATTAATAAAGGATGGTTGATGGATAAGATTGTCATTAATGGCGGTGAAGAGCTGAAGGGCGAAATTGCCATAAGCGGCTCCAAAAATGCCGCTTTGCCTATCCTGGCTGCGACTCTTCTGTGTCCTGGAAAGCATATACTGCGCAATGTTCCGGCTCTTCGCGATGTGGAAACGATGCTGAATCTGCTCGCCAATCTCGGAGTAGAGTGGAAAAGAACGCAGGATGACATCCTGGAAATTGATTCCAGCCTGGTGAACTCCGTTGAGGCCCCTTATGATATGGTGAGAAAAATGCGGGCTTCCGTGTTGGTCCTGGGGCCCCTGCTGGCCAGATTCGGTGAGGCCAGAGTGTCCCTTCCGGGAGGCTGTGCCATTGGAGCTCGACCCATCAATTATCATATGGAGGGCCTGGAAAGATTGGGAGCAAAAGTTACCCTGGAAGAAGGTTATGTGACTGCCCAGACTGATGGTGTCCTGAAGGGAGGCGCCACGGTATACTTTGATATGCCTTCGGTAACCGGTACGGAAAATATTTTGATGGCCTCCTGCCTGGCCCGGGGGCGGACTGTCATCAAAAATGCCGCTCGGGAACCCGAGGTCGGTAACCTCATTGACATGCTTATCGATATGGGGGCAAAAATTGAAGGCAGGGATTCAGACAGGATAGTGGTTGAAGGAGTTGACAGTCTTGATCCCACTGATGTGGAAGTGATTCCTGACCGGATAGAGACAGGAACCTATCTTATCGCCGTGGGTGCCGCAGGGGGTGAAGTCCGTCTGTCTGGCTGTCAGCCTTCTCATCTACCCTCCCTGATGGAAAAATTGATTGAATCTGGACTTGAGCTTGCAAGCGGAGATGCGCACATCGATGTAAGATGCCGGATCTCCCTCAAAAGTGTGGATGTCAAGACCATGGTATATCCGGGATTTCCCACCGACCTGCAGGCTCAGATAATGGCGCTGATGACCTTGACCAACGGGGTGAGTGTGATAGATGAGACCATTTTTGAAAACCGGTTCATGCACGTGGCTGAGCTCAACCGTATGGGTGCGGACATCAGGGTTGATGGGGGACAGGCAGTGGTAAGGGGGAAAGGTTCACTCAAAGGAGCCCCAGTTATGGCTACTGATCTGCGGGCAAGTGCTTCCTTGGTGGTAGCTGGGCTGGCTGCCCGTGGAAAGACTGAGATTTACCGGGTCTACCATCTTGATCGAGGTTATGTTGATCTGGTAGACAAGCTGGCCGGAGTGGGGGCAGAAATCAAGAGGATGGGGGCGAATGAGCCTGCCTGAAGAGCCTCAGAGATTGTTCCCCAAGGCATCTTCCAGGGCGCGATAATGGATATTGCCGGCAAAGTGAAGGGGGTTGCTGCCAGTCAGGGGATCGAAACTGTTGGGAGAAGCAGCGCAACGGTATTGCACTTCTCTGGCTATACATTCCCCGGCTTCAGTGACCGTTAGTCCCTTTAACCTGGGAATAACCTCCCAAGTTGCGCCGCAGGGCGCTCCCCGAACAACTTCCATCTCTGCAATTCTGCCTTCTTCAAGGCCTACTCTGTAACGAGGGCTGCCGAATTGTTCAGAATACTTTCCTGGGCAGGAAGAGTTCTCCCCCAGACCGCAACAGGTGGGTGGGGTAATGGCTTTGCTGTTTTTCCGGCCTGAAGCAATGAGAGGAATGCTTTTCCGCTGGCACATCTCGGCGAGGTAATCGAGAAGATCAGGGTGGTGCAGAAAACTGAGGACCAAGTCTCCTGAGAAATCTTCGGCTATGTATTCTTCAGGTTCGTCTATCATTGCCGGCAGAGCGGTGGCGACCTCGAAGATTCTGTCTATCTCCAGATTTCGGCCATACCGGGTAATTCCTTTTGTTTTTGCAAGACCTGAATTTCCCTGTTGGAATACAATAATTTTCTCCATTTTCCCGGTGGGAGTCTTGATAAGGTCGGGGGAGGAACAATCCGGTCAGTGGGTCATTGAGCTTACGTCATCGCTCTCCGTGCTGGAAAAAAATTCGTTGAATTCCTGAAGAATCCGGCTTCTGGAGGCTTCCACTTTTTCATAGGGTAAGTCAAGAAAAAGAGCGACGTCGTCAATGCTTATTCCCTGTCCGAAATGCTTTTCTGCTACAATGATCTTCAGGGCATCGTCCCTAATCAGGGGGCGGAGATTCTTGTCTATTTTGCTCAGGGCTTCGCAGGCTTCTTCAAAGGTCTTGCCTTGTGCTACCTCGTGGCGCATTCTGGAAACTGCTTCTTCGAAAAGATGGTCGTCTATGCCTGTTAAATAATACTCTATATCAACGGTTTGATTATTCATTAAGAATTATCCCTGTCTGGAATGTTGTACTGCCGAGAACAGCAGATTTTTTACTTGAGCTATACTCTAACCATACCATGGTAGGGCGTCAAGACCAAGGTAAGAATTAGGCATTTATTCAATAGATTCGGGAATCACCTCAAAAGGCTATAATTTAAACGGTAATTTAATCCGCATCGTCTTAAAAACATCTATGTAAAATATTTTCAATAGTTTTTTGGTCGTATTTCGTAAGTCTCCATACTTCCGCCAGATCCCCGGCGTTGTCGGCAATACTGGGTATATCTCCAGCAGGGATGGCGAGTTCGCTGAGACGGATAGGGCTTTTGATCTTGGCAAACCATTCCTCC
>JBEPXR010000251.1:0-4058 GCA_041641775.1 Desulfobia sp.
CGGATACATATCCTTCGATCAACAGGAAGCCTGCCCGAAATGCTCAAAAAGTCTGAAAGATTCATCCGGTGAGCTTAAAGGAACCGGGGTCAGGGTGGAAAAAACCTCCTATCTGAAGTCCGTCCTTGAAGAATCGGAAAAGAGATCTCAAGTTGCTGGTGACTATGATGGTGAGGCCGAAGAAAATGTATCCTATCTGACGGAAGTCGAGTCGCAAGAAGAAGAGACGACCGATGAAGTAAGCGAAATAGACTTTTCCCTGGAAGAGGACGAAGAGGGTGCAGAGCCAGAAGCCCGTGAAGAATTTGAGGAACTCATCTCAGTGGATGAGCAGGCCGGCGAAGCCCACAAGCTTGAAAAGGACATGGATGAACCTGACCGAGGTACTGAAAATGAATTTCAACTTGATTTTGATGAAATAAAGTATGAAGAACCTGCCGAGGCAGAGCTCGCTGCGGGTAGCGATGAAGTCCTACCAGGTGAGGAGGAGCCAGCCCGTCCGGAAGAGCCGGACCTCAAGCTCCAGCTGGAAAGTGACATACTGGATGAGGAGCCTGACGAAGCCGGATTGGAATACGACCTGGAAAACATAGATATGTCTGACCTGGTTATTGAAGATAAGGAAATGGCTGAAGAGGGAGAAGATACTGCCAAAGAAAAAAAGAAACAGGACAAATCCAGTGATGATCTACCCGATATTGACCTCTGATAAGAACCTGACCAACGGGTCCCCCTCCTCATGCAGAGAGTAAATACCGCTGCATTCGGCAGCCGGGTGGCGGCCTTTCTACTTGACATGACGGCCTTGTTTCTGCTCGGAGGCACAGGCTGCCTGATTTTTTTCGGTATGGTAATTCTCATTCCCTCCGAAAATATCTTTCATACTTTGATCCTTCTTCTGGCCGCCGGTTTCACCGCCGGATTGACTGCCCTGATCCTCGTTCCTGCCTATTTTGTCGTCTTTCACTCCCTGAGTGGAGAAACACCAGGGAAGCTTGTCGTGGGAATCAGAGCAGTGGGGAATGCAAATGACATGGTTATGAAACCCGGCACGTCCTTTTTGCGGGTCGTCGGTTATCTGTTGTCAGCCCTGCCTCTGTCCGCAGGATTTATTTGGGCTCTGCTGGATCCTGAAGGAAGAGCCTGGCACGATAGACTGGCTGGCACCAGGGTTATTTATAACAGAAGCCATCTGCGAGAGAGGACAGTCAGTTGTTGACATATCTTATTGCAAAAATTATATTGACAAATTCAAAGTAGATAAGATATACAGAATATTTTATCTGGGCCGAGATAGCTCAGTAGGTAGAGCAACGGACTGAAAATCCGTGTGTCCCTGGTTCGAATCCTGGTCTCGGCACCAAAGAAAACCTAAAAGGGGTTGCGTCCTTTGCGCAGCCCCTTTTTTCTATCACCTTGCCTTTTCCCGATGTGTAATAGGTGAGAGTAAATGCATGATTTCACATTCCACCTACGTCTTTGAGTAAACTGTTATAGGAGACGCAGTTGATTGATAAACCAGAACAGGTAGAAAAGATTATGCCGGACCCTAAAGATTGTACATTGTATAACAGCGGCCTTAGAGGGGCGGAAACCGCCTTTGGCGAAATCGCTGAAATGTGGGGTGTCAACGAGGTTAATCTGACCTTTGAGGGGCACCAGATTACCCGTAACCGAAATGTCCACCAGTTGAACGAGGATGAACTGGCCAGAGGTGATATCAGTATGGAGCTGGTTTCCAAGCTCATGCAGCGCACCTATTACGAAAGAAAGAGGATACGGAAAGTCATCCAGGTTATCTTTCATATGGTGAATAAAGGTTATCAGGTGTTTACCATAGGAAACATACTGCCGGATAATACTGTCAAGGGGGGGACCGGCTGGGCAGTTGAACTGGCGAAGCTTTTTAATCGTCCAGTAAGTGTGTATGACCAGGAAAAAGGGGAATGGTATACCTGGGTCGAAGGAAAATGGAAGCCTGATTCACCCAGAATCGCCTATACAACCTTTGTCGGTACAGGGACCAGGTATCTCAATGATTCGGGCAGAGAAGCAATTGAACAGCTGTTCAAAGACTCCTTCGAAAATTCCTGATCGACACACTTCCCGCCCGGCGCATTACCTACCCGCTTATATCCTGAGGGCATCATCCGGTCCACTGTCTTTTTGAATTCGAAGGTTTCAGCTGAATAAAACCGGCGGAATACGAAGAGCAACGTGAATTGAAACTGAACATTATTAACCCAGAATTTATATTTTATTTTAGCAGGACAAGGAAAGTAAGATGAAACATGATCTAACGAAAGTCAGAAATATTGGAATCAGCGCCCATATCGATTCCGGTAAAACAACGCTAACTGAACGGATCCTTTTTTATACCCAGCGTATCCACGCTATTCATGAGGTTCGTGGTAAAGATGGCGTCGGGGCAACCATGGATTTCATGGAACTTGAGAAGGAAAGGGGAATAACCATTCAGTCTGCAGCTACTTTCTGTAATTGGAAAGGCTATGACATCAATATCATAGATACCCCAGGGCACGTTGACTTTACCATCGAAGTCGAAAGGGCCCTCCGGGTTCTGGATGGGGCAGTACTGATCCTCTGTTCTGTTGGCGGGGTACAGTCCCAGAGCATTACCGTTAACAGGCAGATGTCACGTTATAAAGTGCCGAGGCTGGTTTTTATCAACAAGTGTGACCGTACGGGCGCCAACCCCTATCGGGTCGCCGACCAGGTTAGGGACAAGCTGAATCTCAACGCCGTACTGATGCAGATACCCATCGGTCTCGAAGGTGATATGGAAGGACTGGTCGATCTTGTCAAGATGAAGGCCATCTATTTTGAAGGAGATAATGGAGAAAAAATAAGGGAGGCGGATATCCCCGATCATTTGCTTGAAGAGGCTGAAGAGAGAAAGGAGATTATGCTTGATGCCGCCTCCATGTTTTCGGACGAGCTGATGGAAGCCATTCTCGAGGGCGAGCCCACTGAAGACCAGATTAATGAAGCTGTCCGCCTCGGAACCATTGAACTCGGACTGGTTCCCATATATATGGGAACTGCCTATAAAAACAAAGGCGTGCAGCCATTACTCGATGCGGTGGCCAGTTATTTGCCCAGTCCTCCCGAGATCACCAATTATGCTATCGACATGAACGATGAGGGGAAAGAGAAACCCGTGTCCTATAATCCTGACGATCCTGTCGTGGCTCTGGCTTTTAAGCTGGAGGAAGGGCCTTACGGGCAGCTGACTTATGTGAGGACTTACCAGGGAACCCTTAAAAAAGGAGATACCGTGGTCAACCAACGGACAGGAAAAAAAGTTCGAATAGGCAGGTTGGCCAGGATGCACGCTGATGAGATGGAAGAGATAGAACAGACTCACTCAGGGGATATTGCCGCTTTGTTCGGTATCGACTGCGCCTCTGGTGACACCTTTACTTCAGGTGAACTCAAGTATTCCATGACGGCAATCCACGTACCCCAACCCGTTATCTCTCTTGCTATCGTCCCCAAGGACAACAAGGCCCAGTCGAATATGTCCAAGGCCTTGAATCGGTTTACCAAGGAAGATCCAACCTTCAAAACATACCTGGATCCTGAGACCGAGGAGACCGTTATTTCCGGAATGGGAGAGCTTCATCTGAGCGTCTATGTCGAAAGAATGAAAAGAGAATACAAAGCTGACGTCGAGGTAGGTGCGCCCCAGGTTGCCTACCGTGAAGCCATCACTCAGCGGGCTGATTTCGACTACACCCACAAGAAGCAGACCGGCGGCGCCGGCCAATACGGCAGAGTGTCCGGGTATCTTGAACCTTTGGAGGAAGGTGAGTACGAATTTGTCGATAAAATCGTTGGCGGAGTTATCCCCAGGGAATATATTCCCTCCTGCGATAAGGGCCTTCAGAAATGTCTTGAAAAGGGCCCCCTCGCAGAATATCCTGTAACTGGCGTGAGAGCTGTCATCAATGATGGCAGTCATCATGCCGTCGACTCCTCGGACGTCGCTTTTCAATCTGCCGCTATAGGCGGCTTCAAGCAGGCCTATGTTAAGG
>JBEPXR010000252.1:0-4043 GCA_041641775.1 Desulfobia sp.
GTGGCGGCTGGTCAGGCCGTCAATTTCAAATCCGGTATCATCCAGGGTTGCCCTGTAAGCCGCCGGAGAAGCGATGGCACTGGCGTCAGGGCTGGAAGCCCAGGGAACGGGGTAGGCAATTTCCCCCTCCCTGACCTGCATGACGTCATAAATACCGAATGTGGCCCCGGGACGGAGAACCCGGCGGATTTCGGCAAACAGTGCGGCCTTGTCCTCTATGTTCATGCCCACATGCATCATGAAGGCTCCGGTAAAGGTCCCGTCATCAAAGGGAAGGTTCAGGACATCTCCCCGGTGGAGGCGTATCAGGTGATCCAGTCCCACCCAGCTGCAGAGGGTGCTTCCGGTTTCGATATATTCCTCCATCAGGTCAACCCCGGCAACCCGGCTCTGATAGCGCTCTGCTGCCAGGCGGGCTGTTCCGCCCAGGCCGCAGCCCACATCAAGCAGGTGGTCTGAGTCGGAGAAACCAAGCCGGTCCAGGAAGTTCACCGAGGCGGTCCTGCCACCTATATGAAATTCATCCACCGGAGCCAGATTGTCAGCGCTGATGTTTTCCGGAGTCCTGCCAAGCTCTTCGATACCGGTCTGAATGGTGTTGAGCAGATCTCCGTGCCTGTAATGTTCGGTTATTACCTTCTGGTCGGTCATCGGCAACTGGTTTCTCCTCCTGTTGTTTGAACTCGAGTCTGCGGCCTGCAGCTCAACTTTAAGAAAATATGTCTACTATTTGAATATACGGAATTTTTAATATCTATTTCAATGAATTTATCATCATACTCAGCAGCCTTTTCCTCTTCCTCGGTCTGCCTTTCAAAGGGATCGAATTCCCTGGCTTTGACTCCCCCTTTTCTTCCAGGAGGTCCCTTTGAGCCAATCGACAGGCCAGTTCGTCCCAGAAAACTTCCCGTTCGAATTTGCCGATAAAGGCGTGGCCGGTACCCATCTCTTCATACTCAATGGTTGAAAATATTCGCCCGGTTCCTCGCGGAGTTGAGCCACATGTCGGCCATTTTCATAGGCTCCCGCATCCACGGGGATCGAACTTTATTCAGCAATCCCGGGCCCGGGCTTGAATCTTTATTTGAGTCAGAATAACCCCTGCCGCAATGACTCCCAGGCCTGCCAGATCCGTTGCCAGGAGACGGTCACCGAAGGCCACCCAGGCCATCAGCATCGTTACAGGGGGACCGAAATAAAACAGACTCGCTACTCTTGTGGCATCAATGCGTTCAATCAAAAGCCACATCAAAGCGTAGGCCATCAGGGAGACGCCCAGAATCAACCATAGCATCGCTCCGATAAATATGGGGGTCCATTCGGTCGCCAGGCCTTCAAAAAAAATAGCAGGAACGGTTACGGCCAGCGCCGTGCCAAGGCTCTGGTAAAAAAGCCCCAAGTCCACACCCAATCGATAAGCATGTCGTTGCACTTGCAGGCGGCGCTGGATCAGACTTGCGGCCGTAATGGCCGCTACCGAACCAAAGGGGATGAAATAAGCAAAGACGGACCCGGGATCTGACAGCTCGGTTCTACTCAGCACCGCGATCATGACACCACCAAACGCGATCAGCAAACCTGCCCAGCGGACAAGAGGCGTTCGTTCACCTGTCACCAGCCCGGATAAGGCGCCTGTTGTCATCGGCTGAAGCGCAACGACCAGGGCGACGATTCCTGCGGGAACACCGTACTGCAATGAGTAAAATACACACCCGAGCCAGACGCCATGAGCCAGAATACCTACGAGAAAGGCAGTTAAAACGGCTTGTAACCCCGGCCATTCCAGGCGACGGCGCAGGACAAGATATAGAAGAAGAAGAACCGCCAAAAACCAGTACCGCCAGAACAGCAAGGTAAGGGGGGCGGTGTACGGCAGGCCGTACTCAGCGCCGATGAAACCGGAGTTCCAGAATAAAACAAAACCGATAGCCAGGAGCCAGGTGTACCGCTGGAAAGGAATGGTTTTCATCGCTTGTTTTTACAAAACATCAATGTACCTCAATTAATTGGGGTCTGTCCCCGTTCTCTCGCTGTGCGGCGGTGCCATGAATTCAGGGCCCACCGGGTCTTTAATTTCTTCTGAAAGAATTTTATCTATTTCTTTCATTCCGCTTTCATCAATATGCCAGCCGTAAATATCTTCTATATTTTCAACCTGGTGCGGTTTCCTTGCACCGAGAAGCGCTGTTCCGATTTTTATTTTGTCCAGCACCCATCTGACAGCAAGATCCATTACTGTTTTTTCGTAATTTTCTTTGGCAAATTTATCCAGTCTGTCCACAGCGCTAAGATATTGTTTGAAACGCTCACCTTTAAATTTAGGATCGATTTTTCTCAGGTCATCGCCTTCGAATGTTGTATCCTCAGCCATTTTACCGGACAGCATTCCTCTGCAGATTGCTCCGTAAGTAACGGGAACAATGTCGTTTTCCAAACAGTACGGCAGTATGTCACCCTCTATCTGCCTTTCAAACATGTTGTAAGGCGGCTGGGCGGTATGTATCGGGGCAGTTTTCCTGAATTCATCCATTTGCTCCACGGAATAATTACTGACCCCTATTGCTCTTATTTTCCCCTTCTGAACGAGTTTGTTTAAAAAATCTGCAGTTTCATCAAAACTCACAAGTTCATCCGGCCAATGAATCTGATAAATATCGATGTAATCTGTCTGCAGTCTTTTCAGGGAATCATCAATCTCTTTTTCAAGGCGCTCTTTTGAAGAATTGCGGAATACACCGTCATCATTCCATTCTATCGCCGCTTTTGTTGCGAGAACGATCCTGCCACGGTTTCCGTATTCTTTGAGTGCCTTGCCCACTATTTTCTCGGATGTTCCGAAGCCGTATACAGGGGCTGTATCCACCATGTTTACACCGGAATCGAGTGCCTTATGAATTGTTTCGATGGACAGCCTTTCATCAGTGCCGCCCCACATCCATCCGCCTATGGCCCAGGTTCCGAGGCCTACTCTCGACATTTCAATATCTGTTTTTGCAATTCTGGTTGTCTCCATTTGCGTCTCCTGTTGAAATAAATTCATTTTATCTTGGGAGGTCCAGGCTGTTTCCTTCGGATATCGCGACCGGTAAGCTGTTCCACAACAGAAAAAAATTGTTCAGTAATTAATCGGGGTCTGTCCCCGTTTTCTCCCGGGCCGTAAGCACCGTGCCGATTTCCTCCGGGGGCAGAAAATGAACCGTGGTCTCCCCTATCCGCATTTCAGGATATCTTCCCTGATTGACGACATAAAAATCGGAAGGGTGATAGGCGTCAATAAAGCTTCGGGATGACCGGGTGATTTTCCCGCGACAGTCGCCCGCTTTGACTTCCCAGGCTGTTATTTCACCTTTTTTTCAACTACAAAATCAACTTCCGCTCCTGATTTGCTCCGCCAGTATTTGATACTGTCCAGAAGCGGATTGATTGATTTATAGAGTTCACTGAAAATAAAATTTTCCAGCAGAGCCCCTCGGTCAGTTCTGGATGCAAAGTTTTGGAAACCACCGAACAGCTGATTGCGGATCCCGTTATCCAGGAAATATATTTTGGGAGTACTGGTGATCTCCGCGCGCTTCCCTCCCACAAAGGGTCTGACAAATCGCAGTATATGGCTGTCTTCAAGCATCCCGGCATATTCTTTGACCGTATCGCTGCTGATGCCGGCCACATTGGCCCACTCCGAATAATTGCAGAGGCTGCCGATCTGACTGGCGCTTAATTCCATTATTTTTCGAAAAGCTGCCGGCAGTAATCAGCCAGAACCGGCAGGTCTGCCTCAGCCCAGTCCAGCAGAAAGAGCTCCTCCGGAGACTGCCAGCTTACGGACTCATGTTCATGGAGGGTCAGCCGCCCGGAGGCAATGGAACAGACAAAGGGATAGAG
Source organism: Desulfobia sp. (assembly GCA_041641775.1). Lineage (GTDB taxonomy): Bacteria > Desulfobacterota > Desulfobulbia > Desulfobulbales > SURF-16 > JAWLDV01. Next base: position 3,883 of record JBEPXR010000252.1, read on the forward strand.
AGTGACGACAAGCTCGGTATATTCATGGGTTGCCGGCGCCAAAGACCGGCAGACCTCAACCTCCACCCCCAGTTCTTCCAGCAACTCCCGGCGAAGGCAGTCTTCCGGGCTCTCCCCGGACCGGATCTTGCCTCCCAGAAACTCCCATTTCAGGGGGAGGC
>JBEPXR010000253.1:0-4037 GCA_041641775.1 Desulfobia sp.
TAAGCACTCATTCGTAACTGGTTTAGTTTAAAAAAGGGGGGCATTTGCCCCCCTTTTTTTTGTTGGTTGTTGGTTGTTGGTTGTTGGTTGTTGGTTGTTGGTTGTTGGTTGTTGGTTGTTGGTTGTTGGTTGTTGGTTGTTGGTTGTGAGTGGTACCTGGCTATTTGCCGATAGAATTATGATAAGCGCTTAATCTGGGCAGCAGTTCATCGATGATCTTCTTTAAACTTGAAACATCTTCTTCTCTCAGCAAGTTACGTTGATAAGCCCTTCGCAGCCAGAATTTTGTTTCGTATAGCGATCCTCTGGCAATTCTTACGAATCTTTTGTTATCCTGATGGCTCCAGCGACCTATACCTTCAACTATATTAGCTCCGATACTATCTGAAGCCCGTATTATCTGCTTGCCGACAGTATCTTTGTCGAAATAAGTCCATTGACTGACAATTTCCCATATAGTATCACAAAGCCGTTCGGCCAGCTGGAATACCTCTAAATCTTCGAAGCTGCTTCTGCTCATATAAGTACATCCCAACTCTGTACTACCAACCACCAACAACTAACAACCAACAAAAATAAGCCCGTTGGCTGATAATTTCCCATATAATGTCACAAAGACTTTCTGCCAACTGGAATACCTCTAAATCTTCAAAGCTGCTTTTGCTCATATGAGTATTTCCTCAGTTTTATACTACCAACCACTAACAATAAACCACCAACAATCTCTGCTTCAGCTCAATCCAGCAATTCCTTAATTAAATGCCCCACCAACAACCAACAACCATCCAATTAATACAACGGACTTTTCTTCGCCAATCCCTCCCTGAGTGGTTCCAGGAACTCCTCGTAGTTGCGCCAGCGTTCCACGGAGGTCTTATAGACGGGTTGCCTGACCTGCCAGTCGCTCGAGGTGTGGACGATCCTTCTGGTCTTGAAAAAGGAGAGACAGCTCTCCTGCCAGTCGAGCTCAAGATAGGAGATAATTTCGCGGGCCTTTGTCTCAAAGTTCGTTACCAGGTCCTCATAATCTATTTCCAGAAATCCCCCGGGCAGCACCTCCCGCCAGTGGGCCATCAGTGCTTCGTATTTGCGGTAGTAGAGGGCGAGGTCATCCAGGGAAAAAGAGCATTCGTTGCCTTCCTCAAAATTCTGAAAGTAATTGGAAAGGCAGGTGTCCAAGGGATTTCTGCGGCAGTGGATGATTTGTGCTTTGGGAAAAAGAAGACGGATCAGGCCGAGGTGGCTGAAATTGGTGGGCATTTTATCGGTCACCCTGGTTATATCCCCAGGCAGACCCGTTGCTAATTCCTGTATATATCGTTTCGCGAGGTTGTTGAGCCTGGAGGGCGCAATTTTATGGAGGCAGTCGGGATAGGTGGAGGATCCGCCTGCGGACTCTGCCAGCTCCAGGGTCAGATCGCGCAGCTTTTTTAACTCCCCGGCCCCGAATACGCTGCTGTGGCTGGCGGCTATCTGTTCCACCAGGGTTGTTCCTGAACGGGGCATGCCGACGATAAAGACAGGCAGGAGCGAATCCGTACCGCATCCGCTCAGACGAGAAAAAAGATCGGGAGTGAAGACCCTGGTGATTTCTCTCAACTTGAAGCCGGTCTGACCGGCGGTCCGGCCCAGGCTCCCCCGCTTCAGTGAGTTGCCTTGGCGGTACCAGGAAAAGGCCTCCGGATAGTGGCCCAGGTCGTCGTATATCTTTCCCAGGCTGAAGGAAAGAAAAATACGATCCTCGGCAGGCAGTTCGGATCCGGCCAGCAGTCTGTGGATCGAGGCCAGATCGGAGTCCTCGGGGTCCTTGAATTTTTTATAGCGGCTCAGGAGATACCAGGCCAGGGCATTGTCGGGCCGCTGCTTGAGGCTCTTGCGGAGCTGATGCACCGCGGCCTCAAGATCTCCCTGGTCTCTGAAAATCAGGGCCAGGAAGCGATGGGCTTCAAAATAATCCGGTTTAAGCGCCAGGGCTTTTTCGAGATATGAGGATGCTTCTTCAAGTCTCCCCAGATCGTGGAGGAAGACCCCCAGACTGGCAGCAACCCGGTAATTGTCGGGGTTGGGGGAAAGGAGGTCGCGGAGAATGGCGGTTGCTTCAGACAGGCGGCCACTCTGTCCCAGGGCGGTGGCGTAGTTGTAAAGAATTTCATGGTTGCCGGGCAAAAGATCGGCGGCTTTCCGGTAACAGGTCAGGGCCTTGGTGTTTTCACCGTTTTCGAAGAGGAGATTGCCCAGGTTGTTGAGGGCTTCGGCATGATCGGGATTTTTTTTTAATGCCCGCCGAAGTAATGTTTCGGCCTCGGCCAGACGACCCTGGCGCTTGTGTTCAGTAGCCTGGGCGAAATACCTGTCCGCTTCCGCTCCACGGGATCCATTGGCCGGCTGTTTTTTCTTGCGTTTGAGTTTCCGGGGTTTCAAGTGGGTTTGTCAGTTGTTGGTTGTTGGTTGTTGGTTGTTGGTTGTTGGTTGTTGGTTGTTGGTGGTTCATTTCCCCAACCCCTTGTCCGTTTTGGGATTCTGATTCCATTGTATCACTTCTCCGGCAAAGTTTTCAAAATCTTCCAGATGGTTCGTGATAATCGTAAAAACAGCCTGATAGCTGAGAGTCTGATATTCATGGACCGCTATATTGCGAAAGCCGACCGATTTCTGCATTCTTAATGACACCTCAGGGCTGATGACCCCTTCTTCTTCAAGCCTGGAAAAGCTCTCGCCCATAGTTTGAGGGGGTCTGACCTCCAATTCGGCGAGGACATAAGCAGCGATATCCACAGAGAGCTGTACGGCCCTCTCAAGATTGAGAATTATAATATCCTGGAGGTCTAAGTCGGCAAGGAGTGATTCAACAGTGGATGGTCTTTTATCCCTGATTCTTTTGAGGCATCGATTGAGCGCATCTATCTTGGATAATATGATAAGTTCATCCATTGAAAAAATTTCTGCAGTTATGGTAGAGGATTTTTTTATAGTGTGGCATCATATCAGCTTGATTATACCACATTTTTTTGAGAAGAAAGGCGTATGTTGCGGGGTTGTTCTTAATGATATTGCCTGAACAGAGGGCTTCTTTGAGAATGAGGCCGCTGACAGCGTGAAGATCGATCAGGTCGACTTCGCGATGGAGGACTCTGGAAAGGGAGAGGGTTAGATCCGTTCTGGTTTCATAGGAGAGCTTGCGTTGACCGGCTACCCCAATATCCACGTCACTGAACGAGGTCAGACGGTCTGAAACTGCGGAGCCGAAAACGGTGGCAAAGAGCACTTCGGGGAATTCGGACAGGATTTTTTTGATACTTTCCCGCATTGCTGTTTGTTGGTTGTTGCGGATTGCCATTGTCGTTCACCCCGATCACGTCTGAGGACAATACCAGCATTTGCTCAGGGCTGCATTACATATGTTATCATCTATTCTTTGAATTCCCAACCACCAACCACCAACCACCAACCACCAACCACCAACCACCAACAAATATCTACTTCCACGACTCCATGTCGATAAGTCCTATTTTCACGGCATATCTGACCAGTTCCAGCTTGCTGTGGACATCCAGTTTCTTCATGAGATTGGTCCGGTGGTTGTCGACTGTCTTGGGCGTGATACTCAGCTGCCCCGCAATTTCCTGGTTGGAGAGACCTTCGGCGGTGAGTCTGAAAATCTCCTGTTCCCGCGGGGTCAGGAGGTCGTAAAGGTCGGCCTCTTTACTCTTTGATTCCCTGGTGAGTAGGTTGCTGATGACTTCCTGGGAGGCGAAGCCGTCCAGGTAGTAGTCGTTATGGGTTATAGTGTCCATGGCCTGGACCAGCTTGTCGCCGGTCGCTTCCTTGGCAATGTAGCCTTTGGCTCCTGCCTGCAGGGATTCCTGGATGTAGCCGAAATCACTGTGCATGCTGACCACCAGAATGGGGATGTGGGGCACAAGGTCCCGTATTCTGCCGATCACATCCATGCCGTTCAGGTCGGGCAGGGAGAGATCCATGGTGATAAGGTCGCACCTGTTCTGCTTTATGAAATCAATGGCCTCCTGGCCGCTTCC
>JBEPXR010000254.1:0-4032 GCA_041641775.1 Desulfobia sp.
CAAAACCTCTCCGGAACTGTAAAGAACCTGGTTGCTGCTTTGCCGACCAGATAACTTGACACCTTTATTTGCAGAGGGCTCATCTCTGTCTGATTGCTATAGTTCTAGAGTTCATCGATTCCCATCCTCATTTCCGTATAGTGGAAAAACCATGCCAGAAAATAAATTTCGACTGAAAAAATAGAAATTATCTTTCAGATTCTCGGGTAGAAGGAATGAACTGTAAAAAAATATAAAAAAATCTGATTAAGGACATTCTCCAAAAAAAGATTACCCTCATTGCCCGAGCAGGAAAAGCTGACAACATCAGGCACGAGCCAGAGGTCGAAGAGCTGAATAAGCTGATTAAACTATAAAAATGGCTTCGGCAGGAAAAGATGACAAAGGCAATTTTTCCTGCTGGACCTTTTTCACCCTGAAGACATTGTCCCGTTATTTGGAACAGCTATATTGTTTCTGTTGATAAACTGACTCAGAGACTGTCTGGAAATGCCGATGAGATTTGCGGCAAGACTTACACAGCCTCCTGATCGCCGCAGCGCCTCCTCAACAAGAAGCACCCTCAGCTGACGGGAAGATGGCAGCATCTCTCCAAAACTCACCTGGGGGGCGATTCCGTTTTGACTGTCCGAATTTGCGCCGTGAGGCACAATGATTTCGTAGAACGACTCCAGCGACATCTGTCCCCTCTTCTGCCTGTGAACCGCATCGTGGACCATGGACTGCAATTCCCTGACATTGCCAGGGAAAGTGTAATTACGCAGCAGTGTGAAAAGCTGTTCGGGCACCTTTGGGGGAGTCAGACCGGACTCCCTGACCGCTTCCTCCACGAAATGCTGAACGAGAAGAGGAAGATCACCAAATCTCTCCCGCAGGGGGGGCATATGAATAGTGTGCGTATTAAGCCGAAAGAACAGATCTCTTCTGAAGCTTTCCTCCTCCACTTTTCTCTCGAGATTGCTGTTAGTAGCGGCAATGATCCTGACGTTGGTTTTCTTTGGCATGTCAGCTCCCAGGGGAAAATATTCCCGTTCCTGGATAAGCCTCAGCAGTTTGACCTGGGAAGCGGGACTGAGACTACCTATTTCATCCAGAAAAAGCATCCCCCCTTCCGCCTTGCGAATCTGGCCTTCCCTGGCAGTGCGGGCATCTGTATACGCCCCCTTGACATGACCGAACAAGGTATCGGCAAACATCACATCGTCGAGCGCCGCTACATTGACAGCTATAAGCCTGCCCTGTCTCGAGCTGGCTAAATGAATTGATTCGGCTATAAGCTCCTTGCCCACTCCGGTTTCACCCGTTATCAGTACAGGCTGGGAGGAATCGGCAATTTTTTCTATATAATTAAATATATGCAGCATCTGTCGATCGGCAGTAATGATCTTGCCGAAGGGACCGTCGGGATTGTGCCGGACCTCCGTTTCCCAGGACCGCCTCGCTCTCTGCTCCCGTCTCAGTTCAGCCACCTCCAGCGCTCTGCTCACTGCACTGAGCAAGCGGCTGGTATCAAAAGGTTTGACAATATAATCGAAAGCGGATCTCTTCATGCAGTGAACCACCGTTTCCACAGTGTCGGTAGCGGTTGCCATTATTACTGGAATATGGGGGAAGCGGGCGGTTATCTCCTCCAGCAGGATATCACCTCTCACTCCCGGCATGGTTATATCAAGCAGGATAAGAGCCACATCCCTCTTTTCCAGGAAAGAGATTACCCTGGTGCCGTCGGAAAGGACTTCCACATTCGTGAAACCGTTGAGTTCCAGAGTCCACTTCACCCCCTTGAGAAGGGAAGGGTCGTCATCCACAAGAAGAATTGGTATGTCCGGATACAGTGTTTTCTTTTCTGTCATTCTTTATCCTCTGCTGGCAGGGGAACCACGATTCTGAAAGCAGCTCCCTTTTCTTCTTCGCTTTCTACCTCCAGTCGCATTCCAAGTTCCCTGGCGATACCATTGCTTACGGAGAGTCCCAGTCCGGTGCCTTCTCCGACCTCTTTTGTTGTAAAAAAAGGTTCGAGGCATCGTTCTTTTACCGTCTCGCCCATCCCCACGCCGTTATCCCTGACCTCAAAAACAATCTTTCTTCCGGAAGGACCTTCTTCTTCCAGGCCGAGATACACCGCGATTCCTTTGTTGAATCCAGGTCTGATCCTTGCCATTTCCTCGACCGCATAGTAGGCGTTGGAAAGAAAATTAACCACGATCTGCTGAAACTTTTGGCCATCACTTAGTACCAGGGGGAGATCCTGGGCAATCCGCTCGTCGAGTCTGATTGAATGAATAAGAAATTTTTCCCTGAAGAAAGTCAAAGCCTCCTCAACCGGGTCGGAGAGATTTACGGGTTCCAGCTCTTCCGCCGATTTACGGCAAAAAACACGCATATTACTGATGATGCGATCAATTTTCGTCACCTGAGTCTTGATTTCCTCTGCTGCCTCGGCTTCCTGAACACCTGGAGCATGGGTGGCAAAATAAATTGAACAGACGTCGGCATACATATTTATCGCGGTCAACGGCTGATTTATTTCATGAGCCATACCGGAAGCCATTTCCCCCATGGCCGTCAGTCGACCGGCGTGGGCAAGCTGGGCCTGCTGGTCGGCCAGTTTTCTTTCCATTTCTATCCGCATGGCGAGTTCATCAGACAAGTCTTTGTTTTTTTTCTTAAGCTCTTCCAGCAGTCTCTTATTCTCGCGATTGAGCGCATAACTTTCCCCTGCTTTTTTCAGAATTTGCAGAAGATCACTCTCGTCCCAGGGCTTAACCACATAGTGATAGATATGCCCTTTGTTGATGGCATCAATAAGGTCCACAACTTCCGTATAGGCAGTGAGAACAATACGTACGGCATCCGGATTAATCTCCCGCATGCGGCTTAGCATATCGATGCCCTGCATACCGGGCATACGCTGATCGGCAACCACTATGGCTATCCGCGGATCACTCTGAAACAGCTGCAAGCCTTCCTGACCGGTTGAGGCCGTAATTATTTGATAATACTTTTTGAAAGCTATCTTAAAATTAATGAGGTTCGCCTGTTCATCGTCAACATAGAGAACTTTGAGTTTCTGCAAAATACATTCCCCGAAAATAATGAGTGTAAATACTGTTGGCGGCATGTATTTAAGAATGCAAACCCAAATCCAAGCCGGTCTCGTATTCGTTCATGATTATCTATCTGAGCTTACCGCTTCGGGAGATTTCTCACCTGTTGGAAGAATCACCTCGAAAATGGCCCCCTTTCCTTCTTCGCTTTCAACCAGTATCTCTCCCCCATGCAGTTTGACGATGGAATAAGATATACCAAGACCGAGTCCACTGCCTTCTCCAACTCTCTTGCTGGTGAAAAAGGGTTCGAAAATCCTGGGCAGGTTTTCCCTGGCTATACCGTACCCGGTGTCTGTAAAGCGGACATGGACATGGTTCTTGTCCGCCCAGGTTCTAATGCGCACTGTTCCCCCTCCTGCCATGGCTTGAATGCTGTTTGTCAATATATTGAGGAAGACCTGGTCAATCCTGCCCGGCTGGCAGAGCACGGAAGGAATGGAACCGTATTCTCTCCTGATCACAATATTCTCCAACTGACCTGCATCGAGAAACATCAGGGACTTATCCAGAACGGTGTGGAGATCGGCTTCAACGAATTCCTCTTTACCATTGTGGGAGAATACCCTCAGGTCTTTGATAATCCGGGTTGTCCGGCTTATCCCCTCCTCCATGTTGCTGATTAAAAGATCAATATTAGCGAGCCCATCGTCAAAATCCAGGCTCTTCCTGAGGGAATCTATTTCCTTCAGCCCCTTCGCCACGAATTCTTTCTCTTTTCCGTCAAGTCCACGGTAACGATCAACAACCTGTCTGACTTCCGCAAGGGATCTTTTCAGCGAGGGCAGAGCACCTGAAACAAAATTCACTGTATTATTGATCTCATGGGCTACACCGGCAACAAGCCGGCCCATGGCCGCCATCTTTTCAGACTGAATTAGCTGTTCCTGGGTGGCAGCCAGCTCATCCAGTGTGGCCTTCAGCT
>JBEPXR010000255.1:0-3999 GCA_041641775.1 Desulfobia sp.
CTGTACGGATAAGGATAAGGAAGCCGTGGACGATCTGAAGAAGGTCGCCGGCGTGAGTGACACTGATGAACTGTTCATGGATATGCTCAAGGCAAAATCCTCGGTGGAAGGTGAACCCATGGATAAACTGCTTTTCCGGGACTATAAGGATTTTGACATGAACGGCAAGAAAGTCGGTGTTGGTCAGCTTGAATTGGCTACCCTTGATCAGGTCGCCGGTATCCGTGACGATCTCTATGAGCAGATGGAAAAAGTCAAGGCGGATGGCCGCCACTCCGTGCTTCTGATGCTGACGGATGTGGTCAAGGAGGGTACTGACCTGATGGTGGTCTCTGATGATCCTTCTATCATCGAAGGGGCTTTTAACTCCAAACTCGATGGCAAAAGCATGTGGATTGACGGCATGATGAGCCGGAAAAAACAGACCGTACCTAACCTTCAGAAAGCCTTTGGCGCCTGATCCCGAAGTTCGGGTTTCGTTTTCAGAGACAGACTAAAAAAGGGGCCGTGCACTCACTCTGTGGGTACGACCCTTTTTTTTACATATCTCCGTTCAGAAGCACCCTCGGCAGCCCCGGCAAAACGTTCGCTTTTTCCTGCCGCTGCCGAACCGGACGACGGCTGTGTTTCTGCAGATGCCGTCAGGATCGGACCATCCTGGACCTAGTGGACCAGCAGTTTATCTCTTTCCATTTCAAAGTCGGGGTCCTGATCCTCTTGATGACAGGTGAGGCAGGTTTCAGCCTCCGGATCCCTCGTAATATTTGCGGCCACTGGGTTTATGAGGTGGTCTTTTCCCGGACCGTGGCACGATTCACAGCCGACGTTATGGAGGTAAGCGGGCAAGGAGAGGGCCCTCACTCCGTCTTCAGGAGAAAGACCGGTCACGTGGCAGGGCAGGCAGTCTATGTTGTAGTGTTCTTTCTCTTCCTTCAAGGTTGACCAGGCCCTGGCATGTGGTGTTTCGCTCCACGCCGAGAATATGGTCTCATGGCACTCCCGGCAGCTCTCACTGCCGCTGTAACCTGGAAGCCCGCGGTTCACGCTGACCATTCTGGCCAGTTTATTCTTCTGCTCCTTGACTTTCTCTATAAGGGCAGCCACCTTCCGGTCATCGGCGATATCGGCGGTGAGAGCCCAGAAGGTGTTCACCCATTCAGCTCCTTTCTGGACCTTATCCTCTATTCTTTCAAGCTCAGCTATTTCCCTGGTCAAGGTTTCTATCCTTTCCCGAAGGTAGTGCACTCTTTTGAGCATAGCCGGCCTGTCTTTGTACACCTTTTCCGGTTCTCCCTTTTTGAGCATGCTCTTGAGCTGCCACTCCAGGCGGTCGAGTTCTCTTTTTTTATTGACGGCAAGAGAGTCCGGATCGGGCTTGCTCCATTGTCCGGAAGATCTCCAGGTTATTTCCATTTCCCCCAGATACTTGCCCTGGTCGGCGGTCTGGAGAATTACCGTATTGTTGTAGATCTTGGGCTTGAGATTGGAGAGTCTCTGGCCTGACTGGAGAATGATTTGAATTTCAGGATATGCAGTGCTTATTTGCCTGTTCTGGCCTTCTTCCAGGTTGGAAAGCAAAATGATAATATCGCATCTTGACTTGAGATCATCAAGGACTTCAGGTAGTACTTCTTTCCAGGGAAGGATGACTGTATTGGCATCACTTAAAGGGAGCGGGGTGCCCTCTACCCCGGTGAGAGCGGTCAAGCCGACGTTCAAATCGCCTTTTCTGAGCACGGTGGATGCAGTAAACAGCGGCTGCCGGTCTGATTTCGAGACCAGATTGGCACTGAGCCAGGAAAAACTGGACTGTTCAACCAGTTCATGCAGAAAGTCATGGCCGGCCGCCAGATCCCGCCTCGCGATCCCCACAGCTTCATAGCCCATATGACGGTAGCTTTCGATAATGCCCCGAGCGGTTATTCTGGCCTGCTCAAGTTTGAGGCCGCCGTCGATATCAGGCTCGGAAAAGAGCAGAGCTCCAGCATCAACCACCAGGGTGGGCATGCCTGAATGGTCTCTCTCCACAATCTTTGTTGCTTTCTTGGGCAGACCGCCCAATTGCTTGGAAGATCAGCCGCAAGGCTCCATCTCTCCCCTCACGTCGTTTGAGTAGAGGATGTTGAAGTGTGCCGGTTCCGCTGCGAAACCGGTAGTGGGGCTGAGGATGACTGTGACGAGAAGCTGCATGAGAAATTTTTTCATGATTTTATGTATTATTTATGCTGAGGTTTATCTTGATATTCCAGGGGGTTATTTCGAGTGGGGTAGAATGCCGGTATAGTTATGGTGGGTTTGCGGCGCTGAGTTTTTCGGCCATTCGTTCCGAGGAAAAGACCAGGGATTCCAGGTCGAGATAGTTCAGGACACCGGCATCATAAAGTATTTTTACCCTGGCGCCAAAGCCTTCCTCTTTGTCCTCTTCCCAGAAAAGGATTTTCTGATGGATCTTCGGCAATACTTTGATATGAAGGGAAATGTCAGCGGATTCCGCCAGGCAGGCTTCACCGTCCACTAAAGCAGCCTGATTGGTGATTGTCAGATGGTTCAGGTCGCTGAAGTGCCGAGCCAGTTTTTCTTCGCAGTAGACGGCCAGGGTCCTGACCTTGCTGATCGAATTGGGCAGGCTTTCCAGGCCCGTCCAGATGTTCTCCAGAGGAGCTCCTCCACCGGAGTGGACATAGTTGTAAAGCAGAATCTGGTCTCTGGGGTCATCGGGCTCTCTGTTGTCAATGAGGATGTGGTCGTGGTTGAGGAGAACATCATGACCCAGATAGCGAAAATTCAGGCTGTCCGCCTGAGCGGGGGGGATTGAGGCCCCGAGTTTTTCAGCCAGCGAAGAAAGATCGAGCCTGCTTATTTTTTCTTTCAGGTTGTTAATGAGTTCAAGATCATGTTTTTTCCCAAGTTCTTCAAGACCCACCTTTTCGCTTCTGTCGTAAGATAAGGCCGTTGTGTCCAGGTAGGGGCACTTCGCCGGGTTTTCCCCGCTTCTGGCCACGTTGGCGGCAAAAGCCAGACAGGCTGGATAGCCGCATTGGCCGCAGTTGGTTTTCGGAGTCAGGCTTACAATCTCATGAGGGGTCATATCTCATAGGACCATTCTGATTGCTGAGTGAGACTGCAGTTTCCTGAAATAGTAGTCCCTGATCTCTTCACTGCCGACAAACACTTCCAGGTTAAAGGAAATGTATTTGCCGGTCCGGCTTGTCTTTGAAAATGACAGTGAGTGAGGGGATTCATTGATAATTTCAGTTACCGCTTCTTGAATCAGTGTCTTTTCACGACCAATCAGTGTATAGTGCCACTCACAGGGGTAGCTGATTTCAGGTTTTGTCTTTTTCTCTTTCCTAACCATTGCCCTTGGTGCTCCCGGTTATCATCTTTGCCTCTATTCCTGGATTTTGTTTCAATATAAGACCGATCGGCGGAGGATCAAGAGCCGATGTCAACTCTATAGTTGAAGGGGGGGCGATGCCTGGGTTCTTACGCCATTCTTCCAATAGTACTTATTATTCGCTCCTAGTTTCAGAGTCAAGTTATAGATAAAAAGTTTTAGGATATTGGTTTTCCTTCTGCAAAAGGGAACAGGGTGAGATAAGGACAAATGGAAAAGAGGTTGTTCTTGCTGCGAAGAGTGTTGAATACGAATTGAATGCACCTATTTGCAGCATCAGGAAAGACAGCTGAGTGTTGTTGTTTCTGCACGGTATTGTTATTATCAAGTCATTTAAATGCTTGACTTTCATCTGGCGGTTCTGCCTTTAAATATTAGGAAAATATTAGAATATCGTTAGTTAATTGTAAGATATTATTTACGTTATTGTTTTTAGAATGTTAATAGGATAAAAGGTGGCAGATCCGATTTGTCTGTTTGACCAATTTAAGCAAAAGGAGAGATTAATGAAAAAGAAAGTTAGGATCGGTTTGTTCACAGGAGGCCTCGCCGCTGTTCTGGTCTCCCCGGCAGTCTCTGCTACTGTTGATTTCCATGGTAAG
>JBEPXR010000256.1:0-3934 GCA_041641775.1 Desulfobia sp.
CCGGCATGGTTTTGTGCTCGTGAGGCCGCTCGAAGGTCGGAGAAATTACTTTTACCCGGCCGCAGCCATTGAGTCCCGCGAGAACGGTCAGGGCGGCAGCAATACAGATTGGCAGCATTGCTTTCTCTTTGATGTTGGGCATTTACTTGGCCTCATCCTGTCTTTTATTCGTGGACGGGGAAGAGGGAGTATGCCTCTTGAGAAAATAAGGCTCCTCCAGCATGTCATGGTTTTCCCGGAGGCGCTGCCGGTAGAAGGGACCGGCATGTCCAGTGGTATGGGGAACGTAAGGCAGCAAACCGTAAGGAGGGGCATCAGGGGGGGGCTCCCCGTCAAACATCACCTTTCCTTTTTCGTTCACCCAGGACAGATGGAGATCGAGGATCGGCCTGCAGACCTGGAGAATGTCTTTCTCGTCCCGGCAGTATACCGGGTTTTCCCATCTCCGCAGTTCAAAGCCTTTGAGCCAGAGCCCCCTGGAACTGTATCCTGTTATTTTATCCTGCATAAAGGGATAAGGATATTGCCCGCCGCCATAAAGAATGTCGGTAATCTCTGCTTCAGCCTCGAAACTTGACTGAACATCGAGGTTGAACCAGGGTTCGTATTCCTGGGTATCGAGGCGGATAAGATGGGTCCCGATGTCATTGTAGGACCACTGCCCGTGACAGACCTGGCAGCCGACTTTTTCTCCGTACTGCGCGTGAGCCTCGCTCATCATCTGGGGAACCTCCAGTATCTTCCCGGTGATCCTGGCAGTCAGGATAATGGAGCCTTCTTCAAGTTCCAGATTTTGCCGTCGTTTCACTTCCTCTTCTGTGGCCTGATGGCAGGTGCGGCAGCTGATCCTGGCGGCAGGGTCCGAGGTCATAAGTTCTTTGCCGCTGTGGCAGTCTATACAGGAAAGCCCCGCTTCCTGGTGGAGGTCCGGAGACAATGGGTGATTTTCGACCCCGTATGGTCGGTGGGGAGTCAGACCCTCCCGGCGGTAAGGGGTACGATAGGCCCAGTGAAAGTCGTGCTCATAGAGGCCATGGTAATCGGCTCCGATGCGATTGCCGTAGTGGCAGTGCAGGCATTGGCGATCCGGCGTTTTTGCCAGGAATTCATGGGATTGGAGCTCTCCTTTTCTGTATTCCAGGTGGCAGGCGGCGCAGCCGGTTCCGTGGATGGTTTCCGTATAAAGGTCTCCGGGCCAGTAGACATGGCAGTGCAGACAGCGGCGCCTCAGCATATCGTCGGCAAGCTCCAGAGGTGTTTCGGGAGATTCTGCCACGGGAATATCAAGCAGTGAAGAAAGCGATGCATTGGCCCCGAAAGACTGTCTAACTGCGTTGACTTCGCCCGCCAGGGTGAAATGAAGCGTTTCTTTTGTCGTGCGAACCTGTTCGAGATGGCATCCGCCGCAGTACTTATCCATATTGCCGGGATGGGAGGGCTGGGAGATCAGTCCGCTATGGGCCTTTTCCCGGGACGGTGCCGGAGAATATCCCAAGTGGCAGTCTGTGCAGGTCGTCTTCTTATGGAAAGCATCCAGTCGAAAGTTGTGGCAATCTCCACAGGGAGTCTCTTGCTGGACAGGTGTATCCTGATGCTTTGGAGGAGTGGTTCCCGGGCCTGCCTTATTGTCCGGTTCGCTGCCACAGGCAGTGAGCTGAAGGAGTATGATGAGAGAAGTCCATAATATTCTTGCCAAAAAACTTACCTCCGCAAAGCCGCTCGTCCTGTAGCTGAACAATCCGCAAGCGGATTATGGTTCAGATTTTTCATGGAAAATAATACTCAATTCATTTATAGTGGCAATCATGGAAACGGCAAGAAAAAATTCGAAAACAAAGTACATTTTTGTTACCGGAGGCGTGCTCAGCTCCCTCGGGAAAGGCCTGGCTGCCGCCGCGGTCGGCGCCCTCCTGGAAAGCCGCGGCCTGTCCGTGACCATGCAGAAGCTGGATCCCTATATAAATGTCGATCCGGGGACAATGAATCCCTTTCAGCACGGAGAGGTCTTTGTCACCGATGACGGGGCAGAGACCGACCTGGATCTCGGCCACTACGAGAGATACACCTCCGGCAGTTACGGCCAGAAACACAACTATACATCAGGCCGTATATACTATTCGGTTATCAACAAAGAGCGCCAGGGGCAGTATCTGGGAGGAACCGTTCAGGTCATTCCTCACATAACCGATGAAATCAAGAATGCCGTCTGGCAGCTGGAAGGTGATGCCGATGTCGCCATTATCGAAATAGGAGGGACTATCGGTGATATCGAGGGTCTTCCTTTTCTGGAGGCCATACGCCAGTTTCGACTCGATATAGGCCGGGAAAATTCCCTCTTCATCCATGTCACCTGGGTTCCCTACCTGAAAGCCGCCGGAGAAGTCAAGACCAAACCGACCCAGCACAGTGTCAAGGAGCTGCGGGCTATTGGAATCCAGCCGGACATTCTGTTATGCCGGACCGAGGTGGACCTGAACAAGGATTTGAAGGCCAAGATCTCTCTTTTCTGCAATATCCCTACTGATGCCGTTATAACAGCCAAGGATGTGGAGAGTATTTACGAGGTCGTCCCTCTTTTCCACCAGGAAGGGCTCGATACCAGGGTTCTGGAATATCTCAATATCTGGACCAGGGCCCCTCGGATAGAGCCATGGGATGAACTGGTCGACAAGATAAAGCATCCCAGGCACACCGTTCTGATCGCCATTATCGGCAAATATGTCGATTTGAAAGAATCATACAAGAGTCTGCATGAGGCCCTGGTGCACGGTGGAGTGGCCAACGAGGCAAAGGTGGAATTGAAATACGTCAATGCTGAGGAACTCGAAGAAGGTAATCCGGAGGAGATGCTCGCCGACTGCCACGGCATCCTGGTTCCCGGAGGGTTCGGTAAACGGGGGGTTGACGGAAAAATAAAGGCCATTACCTATGCCAGGGAAAGCAACATTCCCTTCTTTGGAATCTGTCTCGGCATGCAGCTGGCCGTGGTGGAGTTTGCCAGAAATGTTGCCGGCATGGCGGGGGCTGACAGCGGAGAATTCAACAAGGACGCCCCCAGTCAGGTTATCTACCTTATGAAGGAGTGGTTTGACCCGCATACCAACAAGATGCAGATCCGCGACGAAACCTCCGATATGGGCGGTACCCTGCGCCTGGGGAGCTACCCCTGCATACTGGATAAGGAAACTTTTGCCTATAATGCCTATAAGCGGGATGAAGTGAACGAGCGTCACCGCCACCGCTATGAATTCAACCCGGCTTTTAAAGAGGAACTCGTTGACAGGGGTCTGGTAATCAGCGGCTCATCGGCTGACGGCAACCTGGTCGAAATAGTCGAGTTAAAGGAACACAACTGGTTCCTCGGTTGTCAGTTTCATCCTGAGTTTAAATCCAGGCCAATGACCCCTCACCCCCTGTTCCGGGATTTCATTAAAGCCGGCCTCCAGCATAAGGCTGAAAATCTCAAAAAATGAAATCACTCCGCTTGGCCCTCCAAGGAAACGTTCTTCTCCACCACATTAACTGACATAAGATATGGTCTCCAATATCCAATCCATGCTGCCTGAAGCTTCAGGAGGCAGTCCCCTCCTTATTGCCGGCCCATGTGTTCTGGAGTCGGAAGAACTGGCCCGGAAAACAGCCTCCATCCTTCAGGATATATGTGGGCGGCTCAATATTCCCCTGGTATTCAAGTCCTCCTTTGACAAGGCTAACCGAACGTCTCTCGATTCTTACCGTGGCCCCGGCATGGAAGAGGGGCTCGCTGTTCTTGACCGCATCCGATCAGAATTTGATCTGCCGGTGATCTCCGACATCCATGAAACCGTTCAAGTGGCAGCAGCAGCCGAAGTACTCGACATTCTGCAGATACCCGCTTTCCTCTGCCGTCAGACCGATTTGCTGGCGGCGGCCGCCGCCAGCGGTAAGCCGGTCA
>JBEPXR010000257.1:0-3927 GCA_041641775.1 Desulfobia sp.
GCAGAAGGAAGGACTTCATACTTCCGGACTTATCATAACCCATACAGGGTATATCCTGGATTACATCAATGCTGACCGGGGCATGGTCATGTACGACGGCAAGCTATGCTGTGCCGCCAGGCCAAGAGATATACTGGATCACGTCAGAGAATTTGGATACGGAGAGTGTGTGCGATGTCTAGCTTGAAAAATGCGAACAAGGAGTCGGCCACAGCGGCAAGCCGGGAGGATGTCGATCTCTCCGGTTACGATTATGACAGTGTAGATAATGTTACCCTGGATGACTTGAGTAAACTGGATGAATCCGACAGCCGCCAGCTTCTCATGGCCGGGGTGGATGTAAAGGAAAAAGACAGGAGCGGGACCTTTCTGCACCTGAACCACGGTACCGCCCACTGCCGGAGCTGCAAGCCCGGAGTGGAGATCCTCGATATCAAAGAGGCCCTGGAAAAATACGATGGTCTGCCGGACTATTACTGGCAGCTGGTCGATCCGGACAAGGACAAGTATACCAGGGCGGTGGCGGACAAGGTCCACGGCGGCTATTTCATCCGGACCGAAAAGGGAGCGAAAATCACCGATCCGGTCCAGTCCTGTCTGTTTATCAAGGGCCAGAAGGTGGGCCAGAACGTCCATAACATTATTATCGTCGAGGAGGATTCGGAGCTTAATATCATCACCGGCTGCGCCGTTTCCCATGACGTCCGGGCCGCCCTGCATTTAGGTATTTCCGAGATATACGTCAAGAAAGGCGGAAAACTCAGTTTCACCATGATCCACAACTGGGGGGAGGAGGTCGATGTCCGGCCCAGAAGTGTAGCCAGGGTCGAAGAAGACGGGGTTTTTCTCAATAACTATATCCTCCTGAAGCAGGTTAATTCGGTGCAGCTTTATCCCACCATCCACTTGAACGGCAGGGGGGCTGTGGCCCGCTCAAATTCCGTCATTGCCGCTCCTCCCGGTTCGTATATAAACTCCGGCAGCAGGGTGATCCTCAACGCTCCGGAGACCAGGGCGGAGATCATAGCCAGGACCATAACCACCGGTGGCACCATCATCAATCCGGGACACTTGGTGGGCAACGCCGTGCCCGCCAAGGGGCACCTGGAATGCAAAGGACTCATCCTCAAGGACGGAGTGATCCATGCCATTCCCGAGCTGGAAGCCACGGTTTCCGGGGTGGAACTGTCCCACGAGGCTGCCGTAGGCAAGGTCGCCCAGGAGGAAATAGAATACCTCATGGCAAGGGGGCTCGATGAAGAGGAGGCCACCTCCACCATTGTTCGCGGTTTCCTGAACGTCGATATCATGGGACTTCCAGTCGAACTGCAGGAGGCGATCAGTCAGACCATAGACGAGACCGGCAAGGAGATGTTCTAAACTCCAGAGATGATGAGCGGACTGATTCCCTTTTCTCAGTTCAGCCAGGCCGGAAATCTGATCATGCTTCTGCTGGTGATCACTTCCGGCCTGACCGGTCTTGCCGGGGCAGTCACCCTTGTTCGTCCAACCCGGACCCTGCTGGGGATCAGCCGCCTGTCCCTGGTCATTACAGTCCTGATTTTTCTGGCCGGCTTTTTTCTCCTGGGCTGGTTCCACTACCACATCTATACAAGCCTGCCCCTGGAGCTTCCGACCTCCCTGGCCGAATTTCTGAACCGCAGGCTGGAATTGATGAACAGCCGTTCTCCCTACGCCATCCCTCTCTATGATCCGGAAAATCCGCCCCGCTATATAATCCCCCTCTGGCTTGAGAACGGCAAGTATTACTTCTGGTTCATGTGTTATGCGGTTATGGTCCTCGTCGCCCACTTCCAGGTGAAGAGCGCCAGGTGCCTCAGCCTCCTTCACATCCTTCTTGTCACCCAGGTGGTTATCCTGTATTTCCTGGTAAATCCCTTCGAGAACTATCTTGCTGATTTCTTTGCCCAGATTACCCCCTGGTTTACGGAAAATCTCCATCCCGGGGATCGCTTCCGGCTCTTCATGCAGCTCTATCCCAGGATGATTTTCTATTACAATGCCGAGTACATGTGGTTTCACCCCCCTCTGCTCTTTCTGGCTTATGGCTGCATCACCGTCACTTTTGCGGCCTCGGTTTTTATGTTTGCCGGCAGGAAGCTGACCGTGGAGAAACTGGCCTATGACTACGCCAAACTGGGTTATTTTCTGCTGACCCTCGGCATGCTCCTCGGTTACCCCTGGGCCCTCAAAGCATGGGGGGAAAACTGGTGGTGGGATCCCAAGATCTGCAGCTCCATAATGATGTGGGTGATTTACTCCACTTATCTCCATACCAGGTTGTACGCCAACAAGATCGGGATGTGGTATTTCTCCTCCTTTCTGGGGGTTCTCTGTTTTTTGGCCATGATCTTCACTGTCCTGGCCTCCTATTTTTTCCCCGGTGAACATACGGTGAGCTGAATTCATGGTGATTATGACAGGCAGAGTTACGCACATTCTCAGTTTTCCCGGCGCAAGTGGGCTGCCGTCCGTGGGACCGCAGACGAACCGGTTATCTCTGAACTTTTGAGGAGAAGCAGACGTGCGATTTTGGAAGACGGATAAAAGAGGCTCATTTGATTTCTATCTCATTCTGGCTACGGTAGCGGTCCTTTTCATCATTTCGGTTATCTGCGTTTACGGCATGTTTTACTTCAAGTTCGCCGAGCTCCAGAATATGGCACCACCCCTGAAAGTGGCCTATATGGAGAAAATGAATGAAGTCATAACCCCGTTTCTCATCGGTCTCATAGTGCTCCTGGGCATCTGCGTACCGAAGCGTCTGCTGCCCACTGTCTGGCTGCTTCGGTTTGCCCTCTTCCTGGTCCTGGCCGCGGCAGCGGCTGTCCTGATCTTCAACTTTAAGGTGGGACTGGTAGTGGTGCTGATTTCTTCATTGATCCTGCAGCTGGCTGTCCTGGGAATGGCCCTGGCCGGCAGTGAATGGCTGAATTTCAGCAAGAAGGGATACTGGGTGCGGGTAGGTTCCTCGCTGGTTCATCTCGCTCTGATTCTTTTTGTCCTGGATCTCTTCTTCTATCAATACCACTGGCTCCATCTCGCTCTTTTCTGGGTGACTACCGGGGCTGCCGTTCTGGGCATGATGTTCTGTTTTTATGCCGACGGACTGGTGGCATTTATCAAGAGGAGGCAGTGAGGCGGACATGGAGAATTTCAATCTGCAGATGACCCTGCAACTGGTCCTGACTGTCTTCTTTTTCTTTTTATTTATCGTTATACCTAATCTGATAGAAAGAAGTTCGACTGCGTTTGGCCGAAAGCGGGGTCTGGATGAGAAGCGGGTATTTTATATCCGGAAATTTCTCTCCGTCTCCGCGGTCGTTCTGCTCCTGGTTATTCTTGTTATTCTCTGGGGCATAGATCTGAAGGGCATACTCATTTTCGCCTCCTCCTTCTTTGCCCTGGTAGGTATTGCCCTGTTTGCCTCCTGGTCGATTCTCAGCAACATTACCGCTGGTATAATCCTTTTTTTTTCCTTCCCTTTCAAAATTGGAGACAAGGTTAGGATTCTTGCCGGCGACGACAGTGTGGAGGGAAGAATAGTTGATATGACGCTTTTCCTTATTAAAATAGAGGAGGAAAACGGCAATCTGATCTCCTACCCCAACAACCTGGCGATTCAGAAGCCCATAGTCGTTAACCCGAAGTGAAATCGACTGTACAGATGCGAGGCGAAAAGAACGTAGATCAATGAGCGGTAGCGGGAATACTCACAGCCATCTGCCGGTAAGCCGAAGTATCGGCATAGCCTTCTGGCTGAACCTGAGTTTTACTATAATTGAACTGGCAGGAGGCTTCTGGACCAACAGCACCGCCATCCTCGCCGATGCGGTTCATGACCTGGGGGATTCCCTGGCCCTCGGTCTGGCCTGGTACCTGGAAAAAGTCTCGGGAAAAAAGGGG
>JBEPXR010000258.1:0-3872 GCA_041641775.1 Desulfobia sp.
AGGTGGCTTTGGTCGGACATACCCTGACACAGGGAGGCCTGTTGCAGTGATTACACAGCACAGGCATGAAGATGGTCTCCTTCTCGTTGGGTCCGATGATCTCTTCTCTTTCCAGAATTGTTGTCCGGAACCCATAGGAAGGAACATGATTGGTCTTGACGCAGGCCTCCTTGCACCGTTCACAGTCAATACAGAGATTTTCACGGATTACCATGGAGTAGTGCGGGCTGTAGGGGTAATCCGTATTAACTGCTCCCTGCGCGTTCTGGGCCGAAGTAAGGGAGAGTACCGAACCGCCCAGGAAGAGTCCGGTGACGGAGAAACCCAGCTTCAAGAATCGTCGTCGTTCTTCAGAGGGTAAGTTTTCGACACCCTCATTTTTTAGTTTTTCAAGCTCACTAATTTTCATCGCTATCTCCTGAAAATTATTGTTGGACTAGTATTGTTAATCTGCAGCAGCTCCTATACCTTAAACCCCAACAGTCAAGGTATAAAAATACAGACTCACCACTTCATTAACACCATGTTCTACTATAATCATTGACCGGGGAGAATCAATCCGTTAAATCTGAATTCTTGTAACCCATTAAAAGGATAAATGCAAGTAGGTGAGAAAATTTATGGCTCAGCCCAGTCCTTACTGATTGGTATGAGGTCTCTCCTCTAATAAACCCTTGACCTCGTCAGCATAAACAAATAAAGTAACACTTAATTAAAAGACCGGAATATCATCCGTTTAAATTCATCACTTTGAGCAGATTATGCATAAATCCTTTGAGACATTCGCCCATCGTACTCACCCGGACATCCTCAACCTGTCCGGAGCCGTCATAGTTCTTAATGCCGACTGGGAAGTCTCCGCGGTAAACAAAAAGGCGGAGGAATTTCTCGGAGCTCCCAGTGATGATCTTCTCGGCATAGGCTTTGATGAGCTGTTTTCCTGCAGCAGGTTGATGGGCTCCATCTGCTCACTTTTTCAACCGGTGATTTCCGGAGCAAGTATTACCAACTATCCCGTCCTCCTGCCCAATTCGGAAGATGGCAGGACCAGGCCGGTCCTGGCCACCCTGATTCCTTTGCCGGCGCGCAATGATAAGACGGAAGGCGCGGTTATCTGTCTCCAGGAGGCTTCAGACAGAATGCTGGCCCATCAGCTTGCCCTGGACAACATTGCCGATGGAGTCTTCACGGTGGATGCCAATTGGGAGATCTCTTCCTTCAACTCAGCCGCAGAAGATATAACGGGCTGGCAGCGAGACGAAGTAATCGGCAGGTCATGTACCGATGTTTTTCAGTCCAATATCTGTGGGAAAAGGTGTCTGCTCTACGAAAGCATCAGACAGGGTAAGCCGGTCGTCGACCGATCCATCTTTATAAAAGACAGAAACGGCGAAAGCATTCCCGTCAGCATCAGTGCTTCTCCGCTGTACGATCATGAAGGAAATGTCATAGGGGCTGTGGAAACTTTCAGGGACAATTCCATTACCCTGAAGAATGACCTGGTTATGGAGTCCATTACCGATGGTGTGTTCACCGTCAACCGGGAGTGGCAGGTGACCTCCTTCAACCGGGCCGCCGAGGAAATTACCGGCTGGTCCAGAGATGAAGCGATAGGAAGATCATGCAGTGAGATATTTCACTCCAGCATCTGCGGCAAAAGCTGTGCCATAGCCGAAAGTCTCTATTACGGCAAACCATGCAGCAACAACTCCATTACCATTCTTAACAGCCGGGGTGAACAGGTTCCCCTGAGCATCACGGCGGCCCCCCTGGTGGATCATGAAGGCAATATAATCGGCGGAGTGGAAACCTTCCGGGATCTTACGACCATCACCAAACTCAGAAAGGAGCTCTCCCAGCAGTATACCTTTGATGAGATAATCAGCAAAAGTCCGGCCATGCAGAAGCTGTTCAAACTCCTGCCTGCAGTAGCCAACAGCAACAGTACCGCTCTTATCCTTGGTGAAAGCGGTACCGGCAAGGAACTCATAGCCAGAGCCGTCTATAATGCCAGCAGACGCAGTAAAGAGCCCTTTGTAACGGTAAACTGCGGTGCATTGCCTGAAGCCCTTCTCGAATCAGAACTCTTCGGATATAAAGCCGGAGCCTTTACCGATGCCAAAAGGGACAAGAAAGGGAGGTTCGCCGCCGCTGAAAAGGGGACACTGTTTCTTGATGAAATAGGAGAGATGCCCTTATCCGTGCAGGTTAAGCTGCTGCGTGTCCTTCAGGAAAAAGTCTATGAACCGCTGGGCTCCAACACATCCGTCAAGGCGGATGTCAGAATTATAGCCGCCACCAACCGTGATCTTAAGGAACTGGTAAAAGCAGGAACTTTCAGGGAGGATCTCTACTACCGGCTCAATGTCATAGAACTTCTGCTCCCGCCCCTGCGGGAACGCAAAGAAGACATTCCTCTGCTGATCAACCATTTCATTCAGCGCTATAATGCTGAACAGGACAAAAATGTAGCAGGTATATCCAATGCCGCTCTGAACATACTGATGCCCTACAACTTCCCCGGCAATATCAGGGAACTGGAAAATATCATAGAGTATGCTTTCATTCTCTGCGGAGAAGGCTTTATTATGCCCGAGCACTTGCCGGAACCCTTCTCCTCCTCCGGAGAGGTTCTTTCCCGCGATTTTCCCGATCAGAGAGAAGATGAATATCCCACCCTGGAAGAAGTGGAAAAACAGGCTATCTACCTGGCTCTGGAGAGAAATAACTGGAAAAAAATGGCAACCTGCCGGGAATTGGGGATCTCCAAAGATACCCTGCGCCGCAAAACCCAGAAATATGGCCTGAGGAGTACTTCCAGGCAGGTATCTTCTGATGATCTTCAAGCAGAGCTATCACGGTAGTTCATATTGCTCAGACAAATGGGCTGATTTTATTCTCTCCCCCTGCTTTGGCAGATACCGGTTCACCCACTAAAAAACGGACAGTCTGAGCCCCAGACCGTCCGTTTTTTAGTGGTACCGGTTAATTTAGGAAACACTGCCTCAACCAGTACCGCCCCTCCGATAAAAATAGAGGAGTGTATCGCATCAACCTTTCTTTTTCGCTGTATCCCTACCGGACTTGGACCTGTTTTTGCCCATATCCCTCTGCTCTTTGGCCCTTGCTTCCTGGATAGCTTCATCGTTGCCATACTCGTGAGGAGTCCTGGGAGCGGCTCTGTCAACCAGGGCGCTGCAGCTCTGATGCACCTCAGCAGGACAGCCGGAGATTTCCCAGCAGGGGGCCAGGGTAAGCAGTTTTTTCAAGCCCTGGATACTTATACCCTGATCATGAATCATGGAACGCAGACACTCCACCCACTTGACATCATTGGCTGTGAACATCCGTCGTGAGCCATGATAGGAAGGTTGGATAAGCCCTTCGGTTTCATATATCCGCAACGTCCTGGGATGGACATTCAAAAGCTTAGCGGCCACTCCTATGGGATACACGGGGAGATCAGGTCTCACTGGTTCAATTTCCGACCTTTTCCTGGCCATTATATTCTCCTTTCCTTAACAGTCACTGTCTATCTTTGCTGTGACTAATCACCGATAGATCCGGCCCGGACGATGACCAGTAAGGGGTTACCGTCCGAGCCCGACCGGATCAGTGGTCTTCAGAGAGATGTCCCTTGAATACCCGCTCCCCGGTTAAAAAGAGCATGGCGCAGAGACCGAAACCGCCAAGGGTTATCATGATCTCGTGCAGGGTGGGAACATACTTATATAAATGAGGCTGACCCACGATGCTCATCTCATGAAAATGGGGAATCAGCATACCGACTATCACCAGGTCATACCGCATGAAGAAGATGCCGATAACCCCGGAAAGAGCGGCGATAAACAGGGCGCCCATGTTTTTGGCCC
>JBEPXR010000259.1:0-3261 GCA_041641775.1 Desulfobia sp.
GATCCTGACAAGCCCGGAGAGAGCCGGATTGTTTTCAGCATAGAGGCCAAAAGTATTAACACCAATGAACGGAAAAGGGACAACCATCTCCGCACCGACGAGTTTCTCCATGTCAGTAAATATCCGGAAATTACCTTCAAAAGCAGGTCAATTACACGGGCCGATGACCAGACTTATAAGGTGACGGGCGACTTGACCATCAAGGACGTGACCAGGCAGGTGACCCTGGATCTGCGTTTTCTGGGGATGCGGAAGAATCCCCTGGATCCCGGGCAGACCATTGCCGGTTTCGAATCGCGCCTGACCCTCAATCGCCTCGATTATAACGTCGGGACCGGCAAGTTTGTGGAGATGGGAGTAGTGGGCGAGGACGTCGACATTCTGGTAACCCTGGAGATGGTGCGCCGGCAATGATTAAGAGAAGGTATTGACTGAAATAATTTCCGGAGAAAATGCCCATTTCTCCAGCCTGAGATGGAAGAATTCAATAATTTATCAGAGGATACCCAGGAGCAATGATTTCCGAGAGCAGAAGGCTGCAGGCCGCCCGCGAACTTTTCGAACAGGTGGCTGAGATTATCGATGCCCGTTTCTCGGTTAGACTCTGGGACGGCACCATGGTGCCGCTGGGCAGTAATGTGGATACCGACTTTTATCTGGCCGTAAACCGGCCGGGGACGATCGGGTCGCTCCTGCGCCGGCCCACCTACGAAAATCTGCTGCTGCACTATGTCAAAGGCAATCTCGATATTTCCGGGGATCTCCTCGGCTTCGTGGCAGTCGCCCGGGAAAGACGGCCCAGGGACAGGCTGAAGAAGGTCAACAAAATGGCTCTTCTGAAGCAGGCCCTTCCTCTGCTGTTTACCAGGACGGACAGAGTGGAGGTGCAGCACCGTTATGGGGACGAGGAGACCGGACGCAAGCAGTCCCGGCGCGACAACAAGGAATTCATCCAGTTTCATTACGATGTGAGCAACGATTTTTATAAGCTTTTCCTGGGGGAGGAAATGCAGTATTCCTGCGGTTACTTCACCAGGGCGGACAACTCCCTGGATCAGGCTCAGCACGATAAACTGGAGCATATCTGCAGGAAACTGCGGCTCAAGCCCGGTGAGAGAATGCTGGATATCGGCTGCGGCTGGGGCGGGTTGATCTGCCATGCCGCTGCAAATTACGGTGTTCACGCCCATGGGGTAACCCTTTCACAGCGGCAATTTGATTATGCCGTGGAAAAGATTCGGGGCCTGGGTCTGGAAGACAGGGTCAAAGTGGAACTCAGGGACTATTCCACCCTGGAGGGTACCTATGATAAGATCGCCAGCGTGGGGATGTTCGAACATATCGGTATTGCCAACATGGACGGCTATTTCGCCAAGATGAATGCCCTCCTGCGCGACCGGGGGATCCTGATGAACCACGGGATTTCACGGCACGCCAAGCGGACGAAGAGGGCGGTCAGAAAAATACGGCCGGAAAGACGTCTTCTGCTTAAGTACATCTTTCCCGGCAGTGAACTGGACAATATCGGCCACACCATAGACATGCTGGAAGTCAATGGTTTCGAAGTCCACGATGTGGAGGCGCTCCGCGAGCACTACGGTCTGACCAGCAGGCACTGGTACCGCAACCTCAAAAGAAACAGCGAAGAAGCCGAAAAGTACGTGGGGCCGGAAAAACTGCGAATGTGGCTCCTCTATCTGGCCGGTGTTTCGATCGGATTTACGGACGGTTCCATGCATATCTGCCAGGTCGTGGCCACCAAGCACAAGTCCAAGGGGGCTTCGGGCCTCCCCCTGACCAGAGCCGACCTCTATCCGTGCTGAGCATTCGTCAGATCTGTTCTGATCGGTAAAAGCATTCCGGTTCCCCCTCCCGGTGGCCGTAGAGCAGGAAGCGCATTTTCAGATCCGTTCCGTCTTCCGGGGTTTCGATTTCCACAAGCCCGAGATTTAAGCCGCCATACGGATTTTGCCGGTGGTGATTCACACCGGGAAGCAGTCTTACGTGAGCCTGGCGCTTGCCGTCCAGGGTTGCGATTTTCCGGTTCATCCGGATCAGGGCTTTCGACCCCAGCTTGATCAGCAGGGGGGTGGTATGGGTGATAGGGCTGGAGATAAACTGATACATGGAAGGTTCTCCGTCCAGCCAGGTGATTCTGTGGGCGCAGCCGATATGGATATCGCCGCTCAGCAGCACCAGCTTCTGTTCCGGATTCTGCTGCTGGTGCCTGTGCAGGCGGTAAAGCAGACGGTCGCGGTCCTTTACATGCGCTCCCGAGGACCAGCGGTCGGAAAAATCCTCCCCGGTATGGGGCAGTTTGGCCACAAATCTGGCCAGGAAACGAGGGAGATGAACGACTGGGACACTCAGAACGATGAAAATCGCCTTCTTGTTCTTATTGGCGGTAAGAAATTCCTTCAGATCCTTCTCCTGTTCCGGGTCGTAGAGCTGGCCGTCTTCTCCTGCCCGGCGATTCGAGCGGATGTCCATGATGAAGGTTGCCGTGCTGCCATAGATAAAGCTGCTGTGAAATGAACTGGGCAGTGGGCTGCCGGCCGGCCAGAGCCGGCAGCCCTGGTAGTCGAAATAGGCCATCCGGGCGCCTTCCCCGATGGACCGCCATTCTTCGGATTTGTCTTTGAGGCGCGATCCCCAGTTGTCGACGATGTCGTGGTCGTCGAGAATCGGGTAGCAGGGCAGTTCCGCCTGCAGTGCCTGCCAGTCTGGCTGGTTCCAGAAATGGCGGTAGCGGTCCTGATAGAGCCTCCGGATTTCCAGGCTGGTGCATTCCTGAATTGTTCGTCGTCCCGGAGGGGCGACAGTGGCGAAGTAGTCCGGATCAAAAAGCGACAGTTTCTCAGGAAAATCCGAATACATCTGGTCCCCCAGCAGGAGGATGAATTTCGTGTTATGCCTGTCGAGACATTTCCTGGCTGCCTGGAGCATATGGGCCGATTCCGCCATGATCCGGCCCTCTGGATCAAAGGGCTGATTGCAGCTCATGATGGCCAGGGAGAATTTCGCCGGCGTGCTTTTGTCATCTTTCGGTGCGGTTTCAAACGCTCCCTGCCCCAAATCCCGATTGCCTTCCTCATCAGCAATCCGGTATTGATAGCGGGTCAGGGGCAGAAGGGGAGGTTCTCCGCGGAGAGGCAGCCGGACACAAGCGGTGTTGTCACACTCGTTGTTTTCAGGAATTTCAATGGAAACGCTGCGTTTGCTGTCGTCGTTTTCGGCTGGCCACCAGGTGATGGTGTAGAG
>JBEPXR010000259.1:3271-3859 GCA_041641775.1 Desulfobia sp.
TGGGATTCCACCCGGCCCAGGGCTGTCATGAAAGTCAGAGGAGAGTTCTGGAAATGATGGGCGGTCAGCATTGTGGAGATCTCCTCTTATTGTCCCTCGGGTACTGATGGTACGCAGACCGTAAGAGCCCGGGGTATGACCTTGAAGTGGGCCGGAGTCTCGGTTGAAAGTTCCCCGTCTGTATCAATGGTCATGGATTTGCGGGTATTGATCTTTATCTCACGGCCTCTCAGGGAATAGACTTTCCCGTAGCTCCTGTCATGCTCCCCTTTATAAATGGCAACCGCGAACCGCATAATCTGCCAGAAGGTCATGGGCTTGAGGGCGTAAAGGTCAAGGAGTTGATCGTCAATGGCTGCATCTTCGGCCACCGAAAATCCTCCACCATAGTAACGGCCGTTGCCCACGGTTATCTGGATGGCGTGAAATTCCATTTTCTGCTGATCGCAGATGATTTCGGCCCGGAAAGGGCGATTCTGCTTGAAAGCATCAACGAGTGCGTAGAGATAGCTCATGATCCCCCACCTGCGTTTGACTTCGGTGGTAAGGCGGTGGGTTACCTCGACACTTATACCCATGCTGGCCACG
>JBEPXR010000260.1:0-3849 GCA_041641775.1 Desulfobia sp.
ATCGTAAGATAAGACACAGTCTCGACCAGAGAATGGGTATGGCCGAGAGTTCCGACTGCCTGTTGAATATGTTTCTTCTCGCCCGCCATCTGGAGAGGATAGGAGACCGCTCCATAAATATTGCGGAAGAGGTAATCTACCTGGTGGAAGGGGAAATAATCAGGGGAGAGCATTAAGACCCCCCAGCTCAGTTATCATGTCAGCGTCTCTCATTATTATCTGCCTTCTTGTCCTGGCGTTTGCAGGCTTTCTCTACGCCCGCCGTAAAATGGGCAGGGTAGCCAGCTCCGAGATCAGGCCGCAATCCACCCCGGTCTATTACGGTCTGCTGGTGGCCCTCTGGTGCGGACTGCCTGCTCTTATCCTCCTGCTGGTGTGGCAGTTCCTGGAGCCTGCAGCTTTGGATTATCTGCTGGTGCAGGAGCTTCCTCCCGAAATTCGGGAGCTGCCCCCGGAGAGGTTGGAGATTGAGGTTAACAACATCAAAGCCCTGGCAGAACGAAGCGGAAGCGTTGCTGTCGAAGATCCGGCAATCCTGAGAGGGACCGAATATCTACACCGGCTCAGAACAATGGCCTCCTGGCTTGAGGGGGCGACGATCCTGGTTCTTGGTTTATCCGGGGCTCTTCTCGGCCTGACCAGGCTGAAGCCCCGTTTCAACGCCAGGCACAATGTGGAAAAAATTATTCGGGTGTTGCTGTTCACCTGTTCCCTGATTGCCATCTTCACGACTATTGGCATTGTTTTCTCCGTCTTGTTCGAAGCCCTGCGTTTCTTCAAGTCAGTTGGTCCCCTGGAATTTCTTTTTGGTCTGAAATGGAGTCCTCAGACCGCAATAAGGCCCGACCAGGTTGCTTCTTCCGGGGCCTTCGGGGTTGTACCGGTTTTCGCCGGAACGATCATGATTACTCTCATTGCCATGCTGGTGGCCTTCCCTATAGGTCTTATGTCCGCTATTTATCTTTCTGAGTATGCCAGTAAAAAGTTCCGGGCCGCCACCAAGCCCCTCCTGGAGATTCTGGCCGGTGTGCCAACGGTGGTCTATGGTTTTTTCGCGGCAATCACCGTTGCCCCCCTGATCAGGCAGGCCGGTGAATCCCTGGGGATGGGAGTGTCGTCCGAGAGCGCCCTTGCCGCGGGTCTGGTTATGGGAATCATGATTATCCCTTTTGTGTCTTCACTCTCCGATGATGTTATTCATGCCGTGCCCAGGGCCATGCGGGAAGGTGCGTATGGTTTAGGGGCGACTAAATCCGAGACCATACGTCAGGTGGTCCTGCCCGCAGCTCTCCCGGGCATTGTCGGGGGCGGCATGCTTGCTGTTTCCAGGGCGATAGGCGAGACCATGATTGTCGTTATGGCGGCGGGTCTTGCCGCCAACCTGACCGCCAATCCTCTCGAGTCAGTGACCACTGTGACTGTTCAGATCGTTTCCCTGCTGACCGGGGACCAGGAATTTGACAGTGCCAAAACGCTGGCGGCATTTGCTCTGGGGCTTCTTCTTTTCGTGGTTACCCTGTTTTTAAATCTCTTTGCTTTGATCATTGTCCGTAAGTACAGGGAGCAGTATGAATAAAGAAACCCGGAAATTGGTAGAGCGAAGGCTGCTGCAGCGACACAAGACCGAGAAACGGTTCCGCAGACTTGGGTTTTTTGCGGTGCTACTTGCCCTTTCTTTTCTCGCCTTTCTCCTGACAGCCATCTGTGTAAAGGGATGGGGAGGCTTTCAACTGACTTATATCAAGCTTCCAGTCCATTTCGAGCAGGAGGAGTTCACCGGAACTGATCCTAAATGGGTCAATTACGGTGGGATACTCCACGAATCGCTGAGATCGCTTTTTCCCGGGGTGGAGGGCAGGAGGGCCAAGCGCCAGCTTTACAGTCTGGTGAGCAGCGGTTCCACTTTCCTTCTTCAGGACATGGTGACCGAACGGCCCGAACTCATTGGCACGAACCAGGAGATCTGGTTGCCGGTCTCCGATGATGTCGACCTCTACTTCAAGGGCAAGGTCGATATGGATGTTGAGAGCAGCAGGAGGCGCCTGAAAGACACTCAGGTGGAGTGGCTGGAAAGCCTGAAAGAAAGGGGAAAGATCGACAAGAGAATCAACACGTTCTTTTTTACCAGCGGCGATTCACGGAATCCTGAATTTGCCGGCATAAAAGGGGCGGCTTTTGGTTCTCTCTTCACGCTTTTTGTCACCTTCTGTCTTTCTTTTCCCATAGGAGTGGGGGCCGCCATTTACTTGGAGGAGTTTGCCCCCCGCAACAAATTTACCGACCTGATCGAGATCAACATAAACAATCTGGCCGCTGTTCCTTCTATAGTTTTTGGTCTCCTGGGGCTGGCGGTGTTTATCAATTTTTTCGGCCTTCCCCGTTCAGTTCCCATGGTTGGGGGGCTGGTTCTGACCCTGATGACCATGCCTACCATCATCATTTCCGCCAGGTCTGCCCTCAAGTCAGTGCCTCCCTCGATCCGGGAGGCGGCACTGGGAGTGGGGGCCTCTCACGTCCAGACGGTCTTTCATCATGTTGTCCCCCTTGCCTTGCCGGGAATGCTTACAGGCACGATTATCGGCATGGCCCAGGCCCTTGGGGAAACGGCCCCGCTTTTGATGATAGGGATGGTGGCCTTTATAGTCGACATTCCCCAAGGACTCTTTGATCCTGCCACTGTCCTGCCGGTTCAGATCTATCTCTGGGCAGGCAGTCCTGAAAGGGCGTTTGTGGAAAAGACCTCTGCCGCCATAATGGTTCTTCTTCTCTTCCTGATAATTATGAATGGCCTGGCTGTCTGGCTCAGAAAGAAATGTGAAAAGCAATGGTAGTTTTTCAAGGCTAACAGTTTCTTAATAGAATTCTAACATATTTTTATTCCTTTCCTGGTAAATTATGAGTGTATGATCACGAAGCTTTATTCATTCTTTTCCAGCCTAAAAAGGAGACGTAGTATGCTTAAGAAAACGGTTTTATTTACATTCGCTGTCCTGCTCGCGATGTACAGTTCCGGCACCTGCACCGGCACGGCACAGGCGGCCCGGGACTATATCAGTATTGTCGGCTCGTCAACGGTCTATCCATTTGCCACGGTCGTGGCTGAACGCTTCGGCAGAACCACAGGTTATCCGACCCCAAAAATCGAAGCTACTGGTTCGGGAGGGGGAGTCAAGCTTCTCTGCCAGGGAATCGGCGAAGAGCACCCTGACATAACCAATACCTCCCGTGCCATCAAGGATTCGGAAATCGAAATGTGCCGGGGAAACGGGGTCAAGGATATCATCGAGGTTAAAATAGGCTATGACGGTATTGTCCTGGCCAATTCCCACCAGGCTCCTGTATTTGAACTGAGCCGCCGGGAGATTTTCCTCGCCCTGGCTAAAGATGTGCCGGCCCCGGGTGATGAAAAGAAGCTGGTGGCCAATCCCTATAAAAAGTGGTCGGATATCAATTCCGATCTGCCCCACAAAAAGATAGAGGTGTACGGTCCTCCGCCGACTTCCGGAACCAGGGACGCCTTTGCCGAGCTGGTTATGGAAGAGGGGGCCAATACTTTCTCCTGGATCGAAAAACTCGAGGATGAGGATGAGGCCAAATGGGAGAAGATCTGTTACACCATGAGGGAAGACGGCCACTTCATCGAGGCGGGGGAAAATGACAACCTGATTGTCCAGAAACTCGAAGCCAATCCAGATGCCTTAGGGATATTTGGCTACAGCTTCCTGGATCAGAACTATGACCTGATCCACGGTTCCGTGATCGACGGGGTGAAGCCGACTTTTGAAAATATCAGCAGCGGCAGCTATCCGGTCTCCAGGCCCCTCTATTTCTATGTTAAAAAGGCCCATG
>JBEPXR010000261.1:0-3841 GCA_041641775.1 Desulfobia sp.
CTGGCCTGGGGAAGTCCACTGCATACGTTAATCTATGTGGCCCTTATCGTATTTTTCTGTTTCTTCTATACCGCAGTGACCTTCAATCCAGTTGATGTGGCAGAAAATCTGAAGAAAAATGGCGGATTTGTCCCCGGAATCAGGCCAGGCAAGAAGACCGCTGATTTTATAGATAAGATAATAGTGCGACTGACAGTCATAGGTGCTATATATGTAAGTGCCGTCTGCGTCCTGCCAACTATATTGATAAACCAGATAAATGTGCCGTTTTATTTTGGTGGAACTGCACTGCTCATCGTAGTCGGTGTTGGAATAGATACACTATCGCAGATAGAATCACACTCCATCGCCCGCAACTACGATGGATTTCTCAGATCAAGCGGTGGGAGAAAGAGGTAGCGGGTTCTGATTGGATGAGTTCATCTGTCGTTTTGAAGACTCCGCCTGAGATTGAAATTCTCAGGGAGGCCAACCAGATAGTTGCAGGTACTCTATCAATGCTCAAGGAGCGGATGGAGCCAGGAGTGACAACCCAGCAGATTGACCAGTGGGCCCAGAAAAGCGCCAAAAAGAATAATGCAGTACCTGCTTTTAAAGGGTACAGGGGATTTCCGGGGAACATATGTATCTCCCTGAATGAAGAAGTTGTACACGGCATACCTTCCAAAAAGGTTAAAGTTAAGGAAGGCGATATAGTCAGCATAGATTTCGGTGTCGAATACAAGGGCTTTTACGGAGACGCCGCAATCACTGTAGCAATAGGTGAAGTCAGTCCTGAAGTTGAGGAACTGATAAACGTGACCAGGACTTCACTGTACAAAGCTATAGAGCAGGTTAAAGTAGGTAACCGGATAAGTGACATTTCTAGGGCCGTCGAAAACCACGTCAAACAATACGGTTTTGGGATAGTGCGACAGTTTGTCGGACACGGTATTGGACAGACCCTGCATGAGCCTCCGGAAATCCCAAATTACTACAAGAAGGGAAGATCGATAAAGCTGATGCCGGGCATGGTTATAGCAATTGAACCCATGGTCAATCTCGGAAGCTACGAAGTCAGGATATTAAAGGACGGCTGGACAGTTGTGACCAAAGACCGAAAACCTTCGGCGCACTTTGAACACTCAGTAGCTGTAACCGATAACGGTCCCCTAATCCTTAGTGACGGTACCGAGTAAACAGAAAAAGAAGATTCATCCTTATCAGAAACGATTAAATGGCGAAAGAAGAATCCATAGAAGTGGAAGGTACGATCATTGAGCCTTTACCTAATGCCATGTTCAGAGTTGAACTGGACAATGGCCATAAGGTGTTGGCCCATATTTCAGGAAAGATGCGAATGCATTTCATCAAAATTCTACCTGGTGACAGAGTCACGGTCCAGCTGTCCCCCTACGATCTGACCCGCGGTCGAGTCACCTATAGGTCAAAAAATAAAAAGAGTAAATAGGAATTAGACAAGAGGGAACGTATGAAGGTAAGGGCGTCAGTAAAAAAGATTTGCAGCTCATGTCGTGTTTATAAACGTAACGGGATAGTCAGGGTATCCTGTAAAGTGAAGAAGCATAAGCAAAGACAGGGATAACCAGAAAACTACCGTATTTTACTCAGGAGGATTATCTTGGCTCGTATAGCAGGTGTAGATTTACCCAAGAACAAGCATATAGGAATAGCACTTACCTATATTTATGGAATAGGAAATACCAAGTCCAGGGAGATTCTTGCCAAAGCTGGCGTTGATTTCACGGCAAATTCTTCTGAGTTGGATGACAACGAAATTTCCAATATACGTAAGATAATAGATAACGAATATACAGTAGAGGGTGAAGCCCGCCGAACAATGGCCATGGATATAAAGCGGTTAATGGACCTGGGCTGTTACCGGGGGCTTCGACACAGGAAAAGGCTCCCCTGTCGTGGACAGCGCACCAAAACAAACGCTAGAACAAGAAAAGGTCCAAGGCGAATACCAGGTGCCAGGAAGAAATAATCGTCGAGATTTCAGCCAATTAGGAGTTGAGTAATGGCCAAGCCGAAAAGAAGAACACGTCGTAAAGAAAAAAAGAATATACCGGAAGGGACAGTTCATATTAAATCAAGCTTCAATAATACCCTTGTTTCTTTTACTGACAAACAGGGGAATGCCGTTTCCTGGGCCAGTTCAGGAATGCTCGGTTTCAAGGGATCTCGAAAAAGTACCCCTTATGCCGCCCAGAACGCTGTGCAGGTAGCTGCCAAAAAGGCAATGGAAAACGGGATGAAAAAGGTCAATGTCAATGTCAAAGGACCTGGACCTGGTAGAGATGCAGCTATACGGAATCTACAGGCCGTCGGTCTGGAAGTAACCAAGATCAGCGATATTACACCCATCCCGCATAACGGCTGTAAGCCCCCTAAAAGAAGGCGGGTTTAATTGAGAACGTTTGTGCAATACTGCTACTGTGATAAATTATAAACACCAAGTCCTGAATGACTCTAACAACGCTGTTAGCGTCGACAGAAGAGCATAGGATTTATTAACAAGATAGATGGAGGAGTCAATTGGCCAGATATAGAGACGCTCTCTGCAGGCAATGTCGTAGAGAAAAGTTGAAACTTTTCCTCAAGGGAGACAGATGTTATTCAGATAAGTGTTCCTTCGAAAGAAGGGCCTTTCCCCCCGGACAACATGGTGCTGCACGAAAAAGGAAGGAATCCGATTACTCTCTCCAGCTGAGGGAAAAACAGAAGGTACGCCGTATATATGGCGTACTGGAAGGCCAGTTCAAGAAATATTTCCAGGCTGCTGACCGGTCCAGGGGAATTACTG
Source organism: Desulfobia sp. (assembly GCA_041641775.1). Taxonomy (GTDB): domain Bacteria; phylum Desulfobacterota; class Desulfobulbia; order Desulfobulbales; family SURF-16; genus JAWLDV01. The sequence goes on from JBEPXR010000261.1 coordinate 2,810, forward strand.
GTGAATATCTCCTTCAGCTTTTAGAGCGCAGGCTGGATAATACTGTTTTTCGTCTGGGATTTGCCTCCTCAAGAAATCATGCCCGGCAGATCGTACGCCACAATCATGTCCAGGTCAATGGAAGAAAAGTCAACATCCCTTCGTACCTGGTTAAGGTGGACGATGTCATCACCGTCAAGGAGAAAAGCCGTGCGGTAGACAGCATCAAGGAAAGCCTGGAGGCGGTGGCCAGAAGAGGAATACCCCCTTGGCTCTCTCTTGATCAGGATAATTACAAAGGGACTGTGAACCAGCTTCCTGCTCGAGAAGACATCACCATGCCCATTCAAGAGCAGCTTATTGTAGAGCTCTACTCCAAGTAAGAAAAAGTATTGCCAAAGCTGTTCTTAGATCCTCATAATCACAATAAATTATCCTCAAAGGGAAATATATATACAATGGCAAATGAGTCGATAACCAACCAGGAAGACAATGTCGCCATTTATCATAACTGGAAGGATCTGATTAAGCCGGACAGGCTCGTTGTCGATCCTGAAACGCATAAAGACGACTACGGGAAGTTTGTATGCCAACCTCTGGAAAGAGGATTTGCCACCACGATAGGCAACAGCCTTCGGCGTATCCTGCTCTCATCCGTTCAGGGAGTGGCCATAACTTGTGTCAAGATAGAGGGAGCCCTCCATGAGTTTTCCACCATTCCCGGAATCCTCGAAGATGTGACTGAAATTATCCTTAATCTCAAGGAAATTCGGTTGCAGATGACCTCCAATGATCCGCAGCTCATACGGATAGAGAAAAGTGAAAAGGGTGGGGTCAGTGCAGCCGACATCAACACCGGAACCTATGTAGAGGTGATGAATCCCGAAAAGCACATATGCACCATCACCAGTGAGAACACCAATTTAGTTGCCGAGCTGGAGGTGAACTGGGGGAAAGGATACGTCCCTGCTGAAAAGCAGAAGAGAGTTCTGCTTGACGATCTATCAATCCCCATCGATGCAATTTTCACCCCCATCAAAAAAGTCACTTCCA
>JBEPXR010000262.1:0-3839 GCA_041641775.1 Desulfobia sp.
GTAATGTGAACGTAAAAATGGGACGGGGTGTGAGCCAATTTGTTTTAAAGGAAAATGTAGAAACAAGATTTTCCGAGTTCCGTAAGTCTTTGGGGTCCCCCCCCATACCAGACAAGCTGACGGCAAGATCGCATATGTTATACATAAGAAGCAAGCTGTACGTTAATAAAGGGGAATATGGCAATGCACTTAAGGATATTACCGCTGCTATTGATACATGGCCCATGAAAACCGGTAACAGCAGTTATTATGCCTTAAGCGGCCGCATCTATTTTTCTTTGAACCGGCTTGAGAACAGTATGAATGCCTGTAAAAAAGCCCTGGCCATCGATCCGAAATCTTTGCCAGCGACTCAGATACTTAGTACTATCGAATTTTACCGGGGGAATTATCCCAGAGCCGTTCAGTTGTGTGAAGATGCGGTACATCTCAATTCCTCTGATTATATGTCGAAGATGATGCTGGGGATGAGCTACTGGCTGTCAGGACAAAAAAAAGAGGCTGTCCAAACGCTGGAGAATCTGCTTTCCGAGAAAGAAGATACATCCCTGCTTGTCAACCTGGCGTACCTTTACCATTTAACAGATAAACAGGAAAAAGCCCTGGAATTTTTCCAACAAGCCTTTGCTCTTGATAAAGACAGGATATTGAATCGAAAAAAAAATCTGATGAATAGGATTCCCGTATCCTCTCCAACCAGGGCGTTTTATGAGAAACAGTATGAAACAGCCGAACTGTATACCAGCACGGGAAAAACACCTGCAGCAGTTGAACGGGCAAGCTGGCAGCCTTCTCTTGAGATCAACGCACTGAATACAAGACCTGCAGCGGTTCCGGTAAACAAGCCGTTCAAGATCAACCTGAGCTTCACTCCGGATCTTTCCTATGCTGAATCCGATATAGAGGTTCTCTTTTCTTTTTCCATCAGCAAGGACGGCAGAACACTGTTTCGTTCAAAAGAGATCAGAATCCAGGGGGAAAACAGGACCATGATACATTACCAGGCGAGAATGAACGCCGTTCCCAAGACTGGTGCCTATACTATAAATGCAGAAGTTAAAAGCGGGGAGACAAATGCTCGGCAGTCTGCATCCCTGACAATAAAATAAGCAGAGAAATATCGACATCTTTTTGACGGTTGCACCTGCTACAAACATGCTGTCCTGGCATCACAGCGGGTTTAATGAATATTGCGTCCCATCATATGGCCCCATGATAAGGCTATCAAAGCGATGGGGTCAGGCAAAGCGATGGGGTCAGGCAAAGCGATGGGGTCAGGTCTTGAAATATAAGTTTTCCTGATTGCCGAGGACAGTATATTTATCTATGTTGTACCAGGTTATAAACCTGGTAAGATTATCATTATGGGCAGAATTGCCCGTGTGTGACAGCCACTTGCAGCAACATCATATGACGCAGCGGGGAATCGCCTTCAGAGAGTATTTCCTATGGTGACGATTATCTCACCTTTATCGAACGGCACCAAGGGCGAGGGCCAGATCTTGAAAAATGAATTTTGAGGCTCATTGGGCCCCGGAAAGGCTGACTGCCGTCTTACCTGAATTACGATATCCGTTATTCAAGAATATAAAGGGGAGTTTCCCATGTCTGCTTTCTTAGGGATTTCTGTCCGGGTAACCCTCGCAACCGTAGTGCCAGGGTTGGTCACTATGGCTGTTCTCTACTGGTCGATAGCGCTCTGCGGCTGAACTTTATCCTATAATTCGTCTACTTTTAATTCGATTCATCTGATCATTTTTTTTCGAAAACTTTTTTGAGCAGTTCCGTTGACCTGGATGCCGGATTATTGCGGATCTTCTCTTCCTCCCGGCCTAAAAGAAGAAAGAGGCCGTCCAGAGTCTCTTCGGTGACATACCGGTCAAGATCAAATCCGGACTGAGAAATAAGCGTGCTGACAGCAGGATTGGCGGTGAGATTCTTATAGATCCTGGTTACTCCGGCCCGCTCGGTATGCCGGGTTATAACCGGCTGAAACTCTTCATAGATGTCCTGCCAGGTTCGTTGCCGCAGATATGCTGTTGCGGCGGTGTCACCGCCCTTCCATATTTTTTTGACATCCTCCAGGCTCATATTCTTTATCGTCCGGCCCAGTATGGGCAGGGCCTGCTCCGAGGCCTCTTCAGCAGCGGTGTTCATCGTGTTTTCAAAGCTGTCGACCTGATCGGAGAGTCCGAGATAACGAAGTTTATCAGCGATAGCGGCAAGATTGTCCGGCAGGGGGATGCGAATGGCAGGATCTTCGGAGAAGCCTCCCTCCCTGGCGGCCTGTGCAACCGCCCTTTCCGCACCGACTTTAAGCGCCTCTTTAAGGCCGGCGTCAATCTCCCCTCTGGTCAGGGAGGCCGTGGCGTTTTTATCCGCTCCGCCCAGAAAAGAGCCCAGGGTTTTGCTGACAATATCCCCCAGCCCCGCCCCGGCAACCCCGGGGACCAGGCACAGGACCATAAGAAAGAATACAGTTCTTTTCACCATACCGGTCTCCTCATTTCTTCAGGGCAGCACTGGATCACCTACCTTAACGCTACCAAGACTGAAACGGGACGTAAATCGAAATGTTTCTCCACTAGTCAATTCCGGGTATTCCGGGGCATAATCCTATTTTCAATACAGTCCCTGATCCGCTTTTTCAACGGGAAAACCCGCCCCTTTCCAGGCAGAGTTTCCACCAGGATAACGATAGACCTTCCCGCAGTCGAGCTTGACAGCCCGGGCGGTGCGTTGAGAAGTGAGCATAGAATTGAGTGAGCATAGAATTGAGGGTCAGGTCTTGAAATATAAGTTTTCTGTCTTAATAAAGGCACAAGAGCTTTCCCTCCTGGATTGGCCAAGGCAGACCAGGGAAGCGCCTCACACGAAACATCTCGAAATGAAACGCCCCAGCGTAGATGAGTTTGACAGTCTACCGCAAAAAAAACGCGGCGATACTTCCAGGACAGGCTTAAAGTAGGACCTTTCCCTTCTGAAAATGGGCAGGCCTGCTGCCAGCCGGTTTTATCTGGAAACTGATGTTTTCCTCTTCAAAACCAGGTTCCACCTCCCTGTCCAGTTTCCTGCCCAGAGATATTCAATTCTGATAGATGCTTCGGAATCTATTGAACACTTACGTACTGAGATCTTGGGTGGAGTTCCTGATTATTTCTTTATGTTATCAGACCAGGTTGATCATAGAATTCGCCGGGACCTTGAAATCTGCTATGTGGCCCTAATGACGCCGGAAAGATGTATGCACCCTTCGGGGCCCTGCTGACCCATATGCCGGATGATCCCCTCCAGGATGCTCCCCCCTGACCCTGGCCATGGGGGAGACTGGTGAAAAGAAAAGGCCGTCCTGCTCGGTTTTGAATACGAGGGGCTGATTTTTTCCGACTACGCCTCTAATGGTGATGTTGAGGAAAGAGGAGAGGAAAACCGGATAGACGGTTACGGTTTTGACCTCAATTATTCGACCAGTTTCCCGGGTTCCCTGACCGAAAGAATCAAAAAGGGTGAGAAATACCCCCATGAAGAAGCTGATTTTCTGGATTTGCTGGTAGGGGCTTCGTGGATTTCGAACATTGCCTGACAGCCATCATGAACTTCTAAAGCCACTGAAACGGATATCGACTTTTAGCAGAAAAAAGACGCCCTTGGCTGGTCAAGCAATTACCACTATGGACAGGCAAAACAACAAAGGCATTTAATTGACATTTCCTGTCTAATGTACGACCCTAGGTATGTCAGATATCCAGCTGGATTCTGATATTTCATACTGGTCGGCGACAATTTACATAATTAAAAAAAGGAGGTGATTCACAATTCATTTAAATCAACCGTATGAG
>JBEPXR010000263.1:0-3836 GCA_041641775.1 Desulfobia sp.
GAATGCGGTGGCCATGGGATATTGTTTCGGAGGGGCGGCGGTTCTTGAACTGGCCCGGTCCGGGGCGGATCTGGTCGGCTTCGTTACGTTTCACGGAGGCTTGAGCACTCCCGATGAGCAGGATTATTCGGCCACCTGGGGCAGGGTTATGGTCTTCCATGGCACTACCGACAGTATTGTCAGCATGGAGGAATTTGCCTCCCTCGCCGGTCAATTGGAGAAGGCCGGAGTTCCCCACGAAATGACTACGTACGGCGGAGTGCCCCATGCCTTTACCGTCTTTGATTCCAGGGGATACGACAAGGAGGCGGACAGCAAATCGTGGGAGCGTTTCATTGATTTTCTTAGTGAACATCTCCGCCAGGGGACAGCGGACAGGTCCAGCTGAAAACGGCTCTTCCCGCCGACTCCGGCAGCCGTCTTAAATGCTTCCTCCATGATCCCTGAGTCGATGACGGTAAGATCAGGTCAATCGTGATCCCCGGTCCGGCGGCAACGGGAGGTTTGAACTCGCCACCTTTATCATACCGGGGATCTTCGTGATACTTGCCGACCGGTGTTCAGTTGATCAGGCCGTGGATGCCGACCACAATCAGGTAGATGGCTATTATGTAGTTCAGAAATTTGGGGAATATAAAGATCAGAACACCGGCAATAATGGAAATGATGGGTTCCAGTTCTACATACATGAGATCCTCCTGATTTTTTCAGTTTACGATCAAAACGACCTGCATTCTGTTTCTTTTTTCCTTCTCGAACCTCTGAATCATTGACAGGCCATTTATCTGTTAAATGGTTTCATTAGACAGGATGTCTATAATCATGATACTGATTTATAAGGCGGAATTTAATGGTAAAATTTTCGTCCTGCCGAATTAAACCGCAAAGCATGGTTTCAGGAACGGCAGCAGGAATAGCAGCAGAAAGGATGCCTGAGAAGCGGAAAGTTTGAAAAACCCTGCAGAAGGAGGGATGAGTGGTTTTTGCTGTAATTTCTGATATCCATGGCAACCTGGAGGCCTTGAAGGCGGTATTTGGAGATATTGAGCATCAGGAGGTGAGCGAGGTGTTCTGTCTCGGCGACAGTGTGGGCTACGGACCTGAACCCGAAGAAGTCGTTACGATGCTTCGCCGCCGTAATATCCCTGAGCTTATGGGGAATCATGAGCTTGCCCTTCTATCGGCTTCCTATTATAAAAAGATGAACCCATCGGCCCAAAAATCGATTGATATCACAAGAACCCTGCTATCCCGGGAAACCTTGGAGTATATGGAAGACTTGCCGGCCTTTTCAGTCTGGCACGGCGCCCGCTGTGTTCACGGCAGTCCGCCGGACTCGATTACCAGATATCTTTTTGATCCGTCGACGAATGATCTGGAAAAACTTTTCCGGCAATTCCCGGAACCCCTTTGTTTTTATGGACATACTCACAACCTGGGGATTTATGAGCTGGCGTCTTCCGGGGAGACGCAAAAGAGAATACCCGGAGAGGAAGAGGTATCTCTTAATAAGGACAGCAGGTATCTCATTAATATCGGCAGTGTCGGTCAACCAAGAGACGGCAGCAACAGGGCCAAGTATGTCATCTGGGACAGGGAGAAGAGTAGACTGGAAGTACGTTTCGTCTCCTATGATATAAAGAAAACGGCGGACAGAATCATGGATCTGGGGTTTCCTGAATTCAATGCCCTGAGGTTATGGTAGATTCCTAATTTTGGACAATTGGCTTTCATGCGCAGAATAGGTCGGTACAAGGTAAGGGGAAGGCTCGGAAAAGGGGGGATGTGCACGATCTACAAGGTAGCCATGCCGGTTACCGAAAAGATCGTGGCCTTGAAACTCCTCACCCCTCCCGAGATTCTCCTCGATATGGTGGGAGAGGAGAGACTGCGGAAACTGTTCAGGGACGAGGCCGTCACCATGGCCCACCTGCGGCATCCCCATATAGCCGATGTCTGGGATTACGATGAACATGAAGGGCGGCCTTTTTTTGTTATGGAATATTTTTGCAACAACGTCGGCCTGATGCTGGGTGAAGGGGAAGAGCCGGAAAAACCATCCAGAACGTTTTCCCCCGATAAATTATTCCACTACGGACGACAGCTCCTGGAAGGCTTGTCCTGCCTGCACCAGGCCGGGATTATCCATCGTGACATCAAACCTGGAAATCTCCTGGTAACCGACCAGGACACCATAAAGATTGCCGATTTCGGTCTCTCCAAGAAACATGATGAGCATATTTCTGTTCCCGAGCAGATCAAGATCGGTTCCTTCCATTATGCCGCTCCGGAGCAGCATGCCGATCCCGAAGGAGTGGACGGCAGGGCCGATCTCTATTCCGCCGGTGTCACCTTGTACAGGATGCTGAAAGGCACTCTCCCGGACAGGAACAGCGAACTGGCGGATTATGATCCTGAGAATCCCAATACCATTCTCTATCCTTTCTTTGAAAAGGTCCTGGCGGAAAATCCCGGTGAGAGGTATCAGAGTGCCGAAGAAATGCTTGCTGAGCTGCGGCGGCTGGAACGAACATGGTTGCAGGAGAAAAACGATTACTGCCGCATTATCGGACCCACGGTGGAGGAGCCGGAAAGAGAAGAGCAGTCTGCATCCCTGCGAACTGCGGCGACACGGGTTGCGCTGGTGAGAGCCAGGAATTATTTCGGTCTGGACCGCTTCTGGCGGCCGCTCAAATACTGCCGGAATGAATTCCTGGAAAACAGGAATGAAACCGTGACCGATCAGGCGAGCGGTCTGATCTGGCAGCAGTCAGGTTCGAATCATCCCCTCACCTGGGAGGGGGGCTGTGAATACATCGAGTCTTTAAATAAGGCATCCTGGGCAGGGATAAGCGACTGGCGGCTGCCGACCGTAGCTGAACTCCTGTCCCTGCTCAATGAACAGGACGGCGTAACCGGCATGTGCGTGGAAGCTGTCTTTGATCAGAGTAAGAGATCGCTCTGGAGTTCTGACCGTCGTTCCATAACGGCAGCCTGGTATGTCAATCTCGACATGGGTTTTGTCCACTGGCTTGATTATAAGTGCTACGTGTCGGTGCGGGCGGTGAGCACGTGCTGACGTTCTGATTGCCGACAGGTACATTGTAAATACCTGCTGGATGAGGGGCGCCGGGAGGACCCGCCAAGACCGGTTGTCAAAGCGGAGCTGGCAGGTCCTGAATTGTCTACTTCTGGGTTTCGGCAAAGTCCTGCCGTATTTCCTGCTGCAGATCCTGCATTTTCCGGCCGAGTTCGGCGGACTCGGGATTCGCCTTCTCAATTTCCTTGAGCAGGGCCGTCCGTCCTTCCATGACTTCCGGATCATTCAGGGTTTCCTCCCGGGCTTTTTTATATTTTTGCACTTTTTGTCGGAACTCTGCTTCAAGTCTGCTCTGCTCCTCGTTAGTCATATTGCCTTCCTTCAGGGTATCCTGTAGAGTCTGCAGCCGTTCAATCTCGACGTTCCGGGCAGCCAGCTTGTCATCCAGGGTCTCCTGCATCAGCGTTCTCAACTCGTCTTCCTGTTTTTTTAGTTCAGGATGATTTTTTATGACTTCCTGCTGCAGTTCACGTTGTTCTTGCTGCAGCTCTCGCAGTTCCGTCAATTTTTCTTTGATCGCCTGCTGCTGTTCATTCAGCTGGTTTGCGCCAGAAGAGTGAGGACTGTTCATGGAGCCGGTGGACGGATGGTGCTGGGCAAAGGCGAAGGTTGCCAGAGCGAGGATGGATCCGGCCAGGATTGGCAGGAAGAGTGCGGTTACAGGATGGCGTTTATCTTCTCTGTTCATGGAAAAATTCATGTAATCACCTTTTCTTATCGTTGTTGAATGGAAACT
>JBEPXR010000264.1:0-3834 GCA_041641775.1 Desulfobia sp.
GAGTTCCTCCTTGATGGTTTCGATGGCCCGGCCGAGCCGCTCTCTGGAGGTGACGAAGTGGCTGCCCGGGTAAACGGTGTACTCTTCCATCCTCTCCAGCACCCGACCGCGCAGAGGATCGACCAGAGAAATGGATTCTATGGTATCGCCGAAAAATTCGATGCGCACCGCTATATCTTCTTCATAGACCGGGAAAATGTCGATCACGTCCCCCCGAACCCGGAAGGTGCCCCGGTGGAAGGAGAAATCGTTGCGCTCGTAAAGCATGTAAACCAGACGCCTCTGGACCTCCTGCAGGGGGTACTCCATATCCACCTTGAAAAAGGCGTGCATATTCTCGTATTCATCAGGCGAACCCAGACCGTAAATGCAGGAGACACTGGCAACAATCAGGACGTCCTTCCTGGTCAGCAGGGAGCGGGTGGCGGAATGACGCATCTTATCAATGGCGTCGTTGATGGACGAATCTTTCTCAATGTAGGTATCTGACTGGGGGATGTAGGCCTCGGGCTGGTAATAGTCGTAGTAGCTGACAAAATACTCCACCGCGTTTTCGGGAAAAAACTCCTTGAACTCGGCATAGAGCTGGGCGGCGAGAGTCTTGTTGGGGGCCATGACCAGGGCCGGCCTGTTGGTGGCCGCCACTATCCGGGCCATGGTGTGGGTTTTGCCGGAACCGGTAACCCCCAGAAGGACCTGGTCTCCGGCACCTTCCTCGACGCCCCTGCTCAGGGCTTGAATAGCCTTGGGCTGATCCCCTGTGGGTTCAAAAGGTGAGTGGAGGGTAAACATGACCGGCACCTCAGGCTTCAGGATTGATGCTCATATCCCTGGTAGGTAATGTCCCGGCGCTCTCCGCCGTGGCAGAGGGTCACCCCGGAGCCCCTGATGATCCGGCCCACTTCATGCAATTCGAAACTTTCTGCGACTGCCAGTTCCAGCAGCGCATCCCGGCTTTCCGGGGCGGTGGTAAAGAGGAGCTGGTAGTCCTCCCCACCCTTCAGGGCCCAGTTCAGGGGAGAAAGGCCGAGCTTTTCGGCCAGATCGACGGTTTCAGGGGCGATCGGGATCTTATCCTGAAACACTTCCGCGCCGACGCCGCTTTCAGCGCTGATATGACCAAGATCGGTTGCCAGACCGTCCGACAGGTCAATCATGGCACCTACCAGACCGCTTCGGGCCAGAAGACTTCCCAGTTCGGGCCGGGCCTGGGGAGAAAGATGAGTCCTGACCAGGCCGGGATAAACATCTTTGAAAGAGGGGGCGCTGCGGCAAATTTCCAAACCAGCGGCAGCTTCTCCCAGGGAGCCGCTGACCCAGACTGCATCCCCCTCCCGGGCTCCAGAGCGATAGCAGACGTTCTTCTCCACCACCTCGCCGATGATGGTCACGGTTATCATAAATCCGGCCCCGGTGCTGACCGTGTCTCCGCCGATCAGTAGAACCCGATACTCCTCGAGTTTCCGGGAAAATCCGTCCAGGAAGTCGTCAAGCCTGCTCCCGCAGCCGCTGGGAAGGCCGAGAGCGAGAATGCCATACCTCGGCTCCCCTCCCATGGCGGCGATATCGCTGACATTGACGCTCACCGCCTTTTCGCCCAGGAGATCCGGAGGATGCCAGTTGAAATCAAAATGGACCGATTCGATGAGGCTGTCACAGGTAATGAGCTGGAGTCTGCCGTCCAAAGGCCTGTACACCGCGCAGTCATCCCCGATACCGGCCAGCAGACCGGAAGCCTTCTTTGTTTGCCTTTTACTGATCCGGGCTATAATATCTCTTTCAGCCATTCTCCTGTATCGTGTTACCGATCTGCCGCCGTGTTTTTTTAGATAAGGTTCAAATCTTCAGGATCGTTGTCGCGTCACGTTCAACTGCATTCCGGTTGCCCAGCGCTCACAGCTAACCGCTAACTGCTAATCACTCATCGCTAACTGCACTATCAGCTCACAGCTGATTTCTAATTCCCAATTTCTACTTTCTAATTCTCATTTCACTACCCTGAGCTTTGTCTTTGCGCCGTCTGTATCTCTGTCGGAATCCTCGGAAGTAGGAAATGGCCCGGAAGCCCCCGAAAAATCAACCGCCTTGATGTAGCGCTTATCGCCTCCCATGGAAAAAATTTCCTGACCGGTGAATTGAGGCGTACGCAGGGTCCAGGTTACCTTCTGGGGCGGAACGGTGAGAAGCTGAAGAGTGACATGCCACCATTCCTGCTTTTTAACAGTGTCACGCTCAAAACCGACTACAAGGGCATAGAGTATGGACTGTGGATTTTCCATGGCAATGACAACGATATCACCAACTTCTGTCGTTTTCTTGAATTTGAACAGTTTCTTCAGTTCTTTTACCATTTCATCCATTTTTACATTCCAACATTGATATTTTAGGGCGAAAAGTTTAGGGTTTGAGTATTGTAAAGCAATATTTCTGACACTTTACTACAATATTTCATAATATTCATTGCCTAAAATTTCTGGAACTTTTCCTGAATTCATTTCATCTAAGTCAATAATCGATGAGTCATAATAAAAGAAACGACCACTTCAGTTTTCTCTGGGTCGGCTCTTTTCCTGCGGGTGTCTCATGAGCGAGAATACCGGCGGGGAACAGACCGAAGAACTGGTCAGATCATTCAGATCGGGAGACGTTCAGGCCTTTAACAAACTGGTGCTGATATATCAGAACAGGGTGTACAATCTGGCCTTGAATTATGTCAAAAATCCTGAAGAGGCAAAAGACCTCACCCAGGATATCTTTGTCAACGTTTACCGGGCAATGCCGACCCTGAGAGAGGAAAGCAAATTTTCAGCCTGGCTTTACAGGATTGCAGTCAACAAATGCCGCAACAGATACAACCGGCTGAGCCGTCGAGGATTTTTTCGCAACCAGTCGTTGGATGACGAGAAAAGCACTATCCAGCTCAAAGGTGAAAAAGAACCTGAAACGGCTCTGGAGAAAGAAGATATTGTTAACCAGGTAAGAACGGGAATAAACTCACTGAAAAAAACCGAAAGGGACATCCTGGTTTTACGAGACTTGCAGGATCTCTCCTACGAAGAAATAAGCGAAATTCTGGAGATGCCGCTCGGAACGGTCAAATCAAAACTGAACCGGGCCAGGGCGGCACTCAAAAGCCAACTCAAGTCAATCTACCGAGACCTATGAAAGAAATTACCTGTCACAAATGCCAAAATCTTCTTTCCCCTTACATTGACTCCGCCCTGAATCCGGAAGAAAAAAGAAGAGTCGAAGCCCATCTCGAAGGGTGCAGGGAATGTGCCCGGGAATGGCAGCTCATGAACAGGACTGTCCATCTCCTGCATAACATGCCGGAGGAGAAAGCTCCGGCTTCCCTGATTCCGGATATCCATCGCAAACTGGAAAAGAGAAGCGGCTTCGGTCTCCTCCAGGACTGGTTCGATGCCCTGCCCCTGAGAAAGGTTTCTTACGGCGCTGTGAGCCTGGCTTTTGTCGGGGTGGTAACCGCCGCGGTGGTCCAGAATATCACCTCCTCCCATACCGACCCGGTCAACTTTGCTGAAAACCAGCAGGTAACGGAGCAGCCCAGGATCGTTGCCACCGAAGAAAAAGCAGAGGAAAAAGATCCAAAAACGACTCTGCTTGCCAAAAGTGAAGAGGTCGTCGAGGAGGAGTATTATCCGGGCGTCCCCCCTCTTTCGGAGTACAGGCCAGGTATGGGGCGCTCATTTCCCAACAAGTACAGGCTGACAGGTTCCGACGACAGAAACCCGTCCACCGTGGTCGATCTGGTGGGAACCGGCAGCTTTTATCAAAAAAACAGGTCCAGCTCTTTTCTTCCGTCCGGATTTCCTG
>JBEPXR010000265.1:0-3831 GCA_041641775.1 Desulfobia sp.
ATCGACCTTGTTGAAAAAAGGATCGTTTTTCAGATTCTGGAGGAACTCGTCCATCTGCCGGCGGACATTGTCCCTGGCCTTCTGCACCGAGGCCTCCTTGGCCGGGGGCAGGCTGTCCAGCTGGAGGCGGTGGAGAAGCCATTCCATGGTAGTTCCGTTAATGACAATGGTCAGGACAACGATGCCCGCGGTCAGAAAGAGAATCTGCTGGCCCAGGACATCCTGCACCGCCTCGTCCTGGGCCAGGGAAAGAGCCAAAGAAAGGGCAACCGCGCCCCGGAGCCCGCCCCAGACCAGGACAGCGGCCTTCTCCCTGGTTATGCCGATGCTGATCCGGGACAGGATGGGCTTGAGCGACCAGACCGTGATGATCCTGATAAAGCCCAGCAGGATGTAGAGAAAGCCCAGGACCAGCCAGAGATGCGGGGAGTCGAGGCTGACGTGCAGGGCGATGACAATGCCGACGATCAGAAAGATCAGGGTGTTGGCGATATAGGCCATCATCTCCCAGAACTGGTGGAGGAAGTGCGAGACCTCCGGAGATATCCTGGTCCTGCCCACCGTGGAGAACATCAGGCCCAGGGCGACAAGGCTGACGATGCCGGAGACCTCGATGGCCTCGGCCGCCATGAAGGTTATGTAGGCGGCCCCTATGGAAAGGGCGATCTCGATCAGGGGCTGATTGAAGAGCCGGTCGATTACCATGAGGACAGTCCAACCCACGGCCACGCCAACCAGAAGGCCGGCGCTGACCACCCAGATGAACCTGCCGGCAACTTCCAGGGGATGGATGCCGCCGCCCCCCAGAATAAAACCGTAGAACAGGGAAAAGAGAACGATGGCAGTCCCATCGTTAAGCAGGGACTCCCCTTCTATCAGGGTCTGCAGCCTGGCCCTGGAGGTCTTTTCCTTGAGCAAGGCCACCACCGCCACCGGGTCTGTGGCGCTGATCAGGGCTCCGAACAGCAGGGCCACCCCTATTCCCCAGGGCAGCAGCCAGCTGACCGCAAGGGCGCTCAGCCCCACGCTGATCAAAAGCCCCAGCACGGCAAGCAGGGTGATCTGGGGGGCGATCCGGAAAAAGAGGTGGGGCTCCAGGGAATAGGTCGATTCAAAAATCAGGGTGGGCAGAAAGAGATAGAGGATCAGGTGGGGATCGATATCACCCACCAGGTTGAGCATGGCATCGATCGTCCCGTCCCCGAACCAGCCGGCCCGGTCCATTCCGGCCAGGATGATGCCCGCCAGCAGCAGAACGACCGTGTAGGGCAGCCTGCTGCCGCGCATCACCGTCTTGATCAGGGAGCCCAGGACCAGGGCGCTGACCACGAAAAGCAGTGCTAAAATGCCGGTTTGGTGCATGTTTGTAAGTTGTACGTTGTACGTTGTACGTTGTACGTTGTAAGTTGTAAGTTGTACGTTGTACGTTGTAGGTTGCAGGTTGTAAGAGGTGGCTGTGAGCAATAGGCCGGTTTTTTAAGACCTGTAGTGAAGGGCAAGCCAGACGCTGTCGGTCTCGGGATCGGTCCAGGCCACCCGGTGTTTTTCGCCGGCCTTGATCAAGAGGCAGTCGCCGGGATGAAGCTCCAGCCTCTCACCGTCTACAAATTCCAGGACCGCCCGGCCGGAGAGAAGCACCACCCATTCGTCCATCTTCTGGTTCAGCCACTCTCCCTCCGGAGTCGCCTGACCCCGGGAGACGATGCGCTCCAGGACAAAATTCTCCCCCCGCACCAGGTCCTCGAAAAGCTCCTCAGGCAGCTCCCCCGGAATGTTCTCAAATATATTCACTTCTCACTCCCCACTCCCCTCTCCTCTCTCCTCACTCCTCACTCTTCACTCTTCACTCTTCACTCTTCACTCTTCACTCACTATAGAGTACAACGTATTTGAACATTAGAAAAGGGCGTGATATTATTCAATCATGCTGCCCACAGTCATCCTGATAGCCGTTTTTCTATTATGGGTCAACTTCCTCCCTCCCCTGGCCTACCTGATATTCAGAGAACGCTTCAGCCATCCCGTAGACCTCAATCTTCTCTGGTTTGACCGGCGTCCAATCTTCGGCCCCCATAAAACGATCCGCGGCCTGCTGGCCTGCGTCCTGGGCGGCGCCGCCTTCGCCCCCTTGCTCGGCGTCACCTGGCTCCAGGCGGGCCTGGCCGCCCTGCTGGCCTCGTTGGGCGATCTCCTCTCCAGCTTCATCAAACGCCGCCTGGACAGGGAAAGCGGCCAGTCGGTCATCCTCCTGGACCATATCTTCGAGGGCCTTTTCCCGGCTCTGGCGCTTATCCTCTTCCTCGACCTGGGCTGGGCGCACCTGCTGGCCTCCCTGGCCCTCTTTCTGCCGGTAGCCTGGGGCGGCAGCGTCATCTGGAGATACCTGACCTACCGCCCTCCCCTGAAGAACTATCCCCGCCTGGTCCGCTCCACCACCCGCTTCAGGGAATGGCGGGCCTGCCACGAGCCCCTGGCCCGCTGGCAGACCCTGTTCAACCTCTCCAGCTTCCTCTCCCACCAGGTCTTCATGACCAACGTCTTCAGAGTTTTCGGCCTCTACGAACAGGGAAGACGGAATGCCATGGACATCACCATCAATAAAATGGTTTTCTCCCACGCCGAACTGCCGGAGTCCTTCGAGGGCTTCCGCATCCTCTTCATGAGTGACCTGCACCTGGACGGCCTGCCGAACCTCACTGAGGTGCTGATCGACAAGTGCAAGGACATCGAGGCCGACCTCTGCCTGATCGGCGGCGATATCAGGATGCTGACCTACGGCCCGGTCGCCCCCTGCCTGCGCAAGCTCCGCCGCCTGGTTCCCCATATCGGGACGACCCACGGCATCCTGGGGGTGATCGGCAACCACGACTGCATAGAAATGAGCCCCGACTTCGAGGAGGCCGGCATTATCATGCTGATCAACGACTCCTGGAATATCGAAAGAAACGGGGAATCCATCTCGCTGGTCGGCGTGGACGACCCCCACTATTACAGGACGGATAATGTCGAACAGGCCTTCAAGTTCGTCCCGGAAGACCAGTTCACCATCTTCCTGGCCCATTCACCCGAAGCTTACAGAAAGGCGGCAGCCTACAACTCCCGGCTCTACCTCTGCGGCCACACCCACGGCGGCCAGATCCGTCTGCCCGACAGCGGTCCGATCTTGACCAACAGCAGGGCTCCCCGGTATACTGCCGACGGCAGATGGCGGTACCGGGAGATGACCGGCTACACCAGCCGGGGTGCCGGGGCCTCCGGCATACCGCTTCGCTTCAACTGTCCGGGAGAAATTACCCTCATCACTCTGAGCAGAGGCAAGAAAGGTTATGACCTTACTTACCAGAATTAAATATCTCATACCCAACCTGCTTTCCATCTTCCGCCTGGTCGTGGCTGCGTACTTTCCCCTCGCCCCGGAGCACCTCTGGATCTGGCTCATCATTTTAGGCGGGGGCAGCGACTTCCTGGACGGCCTCCTGGCCCGCCGCTGGCAGACCACGACCTGGAAAGGAAGCCTTCTGGACGGCATTGCCGACAAGGCCTTCATGCTTTCCGCCCTGATGACCGTGGCCGTGTCCGGCAGGTTCTCACCCTACTGGATACCGCTCATCATTCTCCGCGACCTGACCGTGGCAGCGGTTGCCGTCTACACCGCCTACTACCGGGCCTGGGAATATTTCAAAAAGATGAAGGCCAAATGGACCTGCAAGCTTGCCACCGCAGCCCAGCTTCTCCTGCTTCTCGTGGCAGCCCTCTACCCTCCTGCCGTGCCCGTAATTCTTGCCCTGACCGTCATCTTCAGCATCGTGGCAGCCCTCGACTACGGCCGGC
>JBEPXR010000266.1:0-3830 GCA_041641775.1 Desulfobia sp.
CTTCTTGCCCTTTTCGGTAGACAGATCGTGGATTTTTCCTTTAACGATTTGACTGCCTCCGATACCACGAGAGGGCACCGGTTTCTTGCCCCGGAAGAATTCAAAGTTGAAGGATATGAGCACTATCTGAGATCGCTTCGGGATCATGAGGTCATTGCCGATTTCTTCGAAAGGCGGAAGGAGACTGAAAGAAGGGTGAGAGAGGCCGCCTCCGAAGTTGGCGCTGAGATTCTGGATGATCGGGATCTGCTGGATACGGTTACCAACCTGGTAGAATTGCCGGTGCCTGTATGCGGATTCTTTGACCGAAAATTTCTGGAGCTTCCTCCGGAGATTTTGATCAGTGCCATGCGGGAGCACCAGAAATACTTTGCCGTCATTGATGGAGGTGGTGAAATTCTGCCCTATTTTATCGCGGTCAATAACACCAGGATTCCTGATCATCTGAATGGAGCCGCCGGTCATGAAAGAGTCCTGCGGGCTCGCCTCGAAGATGCTTTCTTTTTTTACAATGATGATAGACAAAAAAAGCTTGAAGAACGGCTGTCCGAGCTCAATGGGGTGACCTTCCAGGCTCAACTGGGATCGATGAGGGAAAAAACCGCCAGGATGGAAGAGCTCGCTGACTTTCTGGCGGACCGGGCAGCCCCTGATGAGCAGGCCGCAGCGAGACGGGCAGCTCGTCTTGCCAAAGCGGACCTGGTTACCGACGTAGTGGGTGAGTTTCCTTCCCTTCAGGGAGTTATGGGGAAATACTACGCTCTGACTGATGGAGAGGATAAGAGGATTGCCCAGGCTATTGCCGATCACTACCGGCCGGCCAGAGCGGGGGGAGAAATACCCTCTACTGCAGCTGGGGCCCTGGTCGGCTTGGCCGACAGGTTCGACACTTTGGCGGGTTGTTTCGGTATAGGAGAAAAACCCAGCGGTGCCGCTGATCCTTATGGGCTCCGACGCCACTCACTGGCCCTTCTCCACATTATAGCCGGGTTTAACTTTACTCTATCGCTTCGAGACTGCGTTTCCAGAGCCCTTGACCTGTATGGGGAAAAATTGACCGTGCCCAGGAAAAAAGCGACCGAAGACGTGATCGATTTCATAAGGGGCCGCTTTCTCAACGATCTGACCAGTAAAGGGATCCCTGTAGCAGCTGTGGAAGCCGTCACTTCAGTGGATTTTGACGATGTCGTTTCTGTCCGGAAACGTATAGATGCCCTTCTGGCCATAAGCGGCAGGGAAACGTTTGACCTCATCGCCGGTTCATTCAAGCGCTTGATCAATATAACCGGAGATCAGGAGCCCGGAGAGATTAATCCCGAACTGTTCAGGGAAGAGGCGGAAGACAAACTCTACGAACGGTATCGGGATATAAAAAAGGAAGTGGTCCCCCTGGTCGATAGGGAGAAATTCCCGGAAGCCCTGGAGAAGATCCTGGAGATGAAGGACTCCATAGATTACTTTTTTGATGAAGTGATGGTTATGTCCGAGGACAGGGATTTGCGCCGCAACAGACTCGCTCTGCTTTCAGGTATCGTAACCCTTTTTCTGTTGATAGGCGATTTCTCGAAAATGTCCTCCCTTTGACCCCAGGATGTCTTCGCGATTATAATACCTGATTCTGATATGGAGCGGTTCAGGATATAGCATATTTCCATAAATCCTCCCTTCTTCGTTTGCAGAACGTTGGTATCTAACCAGTCCCCTCTACCTGATTCACTGGAGTCTTTATTATTGTCCGGACCGTGCCAGTGGTTGATTCAGGATTTTCTTAAATCCAAAGTTCTGCAAATGCAATTGTCTAACATACTAAGATCTGGTAAGATAGCGGTACTTATGTGACAAAATATTCTACTCCTGCCAGTCATAAGTTTCGTTGTGATTTTTTAGTTCTGTGGAACACCGGAACTTCAGATGCCATTCCATTTTACAGGTTGCAATGAGGGGATAGGGGGTGTGAATTAGTCAGCAGAGATAAATCGAGCGCGCTGGGAAGTGATTGAAAATTAGATAAAGAGGTTACGAAAAGATGAGCATGCACAAGATGGAAATCGGCTGGACCACCACCTCGACCTATACCGAGGCTGAAAATCTTGCCAGAGAGTGTGTCCAGGCCGGAATAGCAGCCTGTGTCCAGATTGACGGACCAATTCGTTCTTTTTTTATCTGGAACAATAACCCAGAAGATGAGGAAGAGTATCGAGTCACTTTCAAGTTTCTATCCTCTCAGTCCGAGCAGATTGAATCCTGGCTGAAGGAGAATCATCCTTACGACGTTCCTCAATGGCTTACGGTTTCGGTGGAAAACGTCCTTCCTGAATACCTGGCTTGGGTACAGGGAGAGGAAGAAGTCGAAACCGGAGAGATTATTGAAATGTCCCGCCGCGGGGCGGAGCTCCTGAAACAGCAGCGCTTTCCCGAAGCGGAGAAGATCTTCCAGGAAGCCTTACGCGGAGAACCCCACAATACCTATATATTAGTGGGCCTCGGAGATCTGTACCGGGAAACCAGGAAGTATGCCAAGGCCATAAATTATTATCAGAAGACATTGGAGATAGATCCCTCAAATATGTTTGCTCTCCGTGGTATAGGGGACGCATACAGAGGTATGAACAAACTGGACAAATCCATACCTTACTGGCAGACCTATCTGGATTATAATGCAGATGACATTCACGTAGTTACCCGGCTTGCAGATTCATTCGTCAAAATGGGAGATTTCAGCAAGGCGGAGGATATGTATCTCAGGGCTCTTTCCATTGATGAAAACGATAAATATGCCCTGCGGGGTATCGGTAATCTGTATTACAAGAAAAATGACAACAAACAGGCTCTATACTATTTTGAAAAATTTCTGAGTTTGGACGACACTTACATCGCCGTCCTGACAATGACAGGTAATATTTATCGCCGCCGGCGGGAATATGAGCAGGCTATAAATCATTACGGCAAAGCTTTGCAGAAAGAACCAGAAAATATCTTCGCCCTTTATGGGATGGGGGATGCCCAGAGGGGCTTGAAAAATTACCGGGAAGCTGTAGATAACTGGCTCAAGATACTAAAGAAAGAGCCGGAGAACCAGAATCTTCTCTCCAGGATAGGTGATGCCCTCTTTATCCTGGAGGAGAGGGAGGAGGCAGAGTCCTACTATCTGCGCAGCCTGGAAATAGGCTTTGACACCTTTTCTTTGCTCGGACTTACCAGGATATATCGGGAGAGAGAGGACTGGGCCAATGCGGAGAAAAAATGCCGGAGAATACTTGACAGGGATCCCAATAACGCCCGGGCCCTTGATGAGCTCAAGCAGATAGAAGAAAAAAACAATTCCTGACCCCATTCTAACAGACATCTAACTCAGGTAGGTTACTCCAGAAAGCAGCAGGTATACCAGTGCCGATTCGGCAGTCAGAGCTAAAGACAGTAAATACTCATGAAAAAGAAAGCATTAATAACCGGAGTGACCGGTCAGGATGGAGCTTATCTTGCCGAATTTTTACTCGGCAAGGGATACGAGGTTCACGGCATAAAAAGACGCACTTCTCTTTTCAATACCGACCGCATAGATCACCTCTATCAAGATCCCCACGAAAAGGAACGAAACTTCATCCTCCACCATGGGGATCTCACTGATTCTTCCAGTCTTATCCATACTATAGAAAGAGTCCAGCCTGACGAAATATACAATCTCGCAGCCCAGTCCCACGTTGCCGTTTCGTTCGAGGAGCCCGAGTATACGGCCAATTCCGATGCCCTCGGCACCCTGCGTCTCCTCGAGGCTGTCAGAATGCTCGGCCTCACTGAAAAGACCCGGTTTTATCAGGCTTCCACCTCCG
>JBEPXR010000267.1:0-3828 GCA_041641775.1 Desulfobia sp.
ACCGCTAAAAATGAGTTCTTCAGGACCAACTAATTAGATAAAGGGGGGGAGGAAAAGTTTCAGGTGTCAGTTTTTGTTGACAAGGGATTAATCATTATCATATTAAGTAGTTAATCTATATTTATCTGTATAATAAGATCAGTGTGTCAACTTTTGCTGCAGGAGATAGTAGGTTCTTTTATTGTACGTAATCAGGGAAATTACTGGTTTTCTTCGTTCTCCTTCTGCTTCATGATAATGACTTGGAAGGGTTCGATAATTCCTACAGATTTACCATAATTCCTGAGCCTCTCCATGACTGTTCTGGTTATTTCCTGCCCCTTCGCAGTCAGGAGGACCCCGTTCTGGGCAATGATATCCTCATCAGCTATCATCCCGGTCTGCAGTTCATCTACCCTGATGCTCTTATATTCCTTTTCTTTCGGTCCGCCACCCAGACCTTTAAGAACTGTCAGGATTCTGGGATTATATTCCCCAGGCCGGGAAGCTAATTCTCTGTAGGCCCCTTCATGGGTATATCCCAGAGAAACAAGGTTGTCATAGTCATTGACCAGATGAAGGATCTGGGAGCCTATGATGGCTATTTTCTCGGTATTGTCAACGACATCGAGTGTACTCTTAAAACTGCTGAAAGGTTGAAATTGTTTTTCAATAATCTTGGCAATACCTTCGAAGCGAGGGATATTTTCGAGCAGACGGGCGCCAATGTCCGGATGGCGCAAGTACATGTTCATCTCGAAATCACTTAGTGACTCTCCCTCGTATTTTTTGCTCAAGACATTTCCGGGGAGAGATATACAACCAATCTGGGAAAGGAGACCGGCAATCTCAAATTCCCAGGAATTCTTAAAATGAAGATTTCGGGCTATTTTCCTTACCAGGTTTCTTATTCGATAGGAGCGGCTGAAAGCTTCAGGGCCAACAAGGCTCAGGATTTCGGTTAAAACTTTAATAGTCCCACGCAGGGTTTTGTTGAGCAGTTCCTTCTCAGCGGTTTTAAGCCGGTACTGCTCCAGAGCATCAGTGACTGCCTTGACAAGCAGATCAGATGAACAAGGTTTGTTGAGGAAACGAAATATTTTCCCCTGATTTATAGCTTCTACGGCCGTTTGTTGATCAGCATTGCCGGTCAACATGAGTCCTACTGCATCGGGAAATTCTTCACTGACCATGGCTAACAGCTGAATGCCATCCATTTCAGGCATATGCATATCCGCGACCACCACCGCAATAGACCCATCTTTCCGGAGAATATTTAAGGCCTCGGGACCGCTCAGAGCTGTTTTTATGGCAAACTTTTTGCGCAACTGACGCTTAATGGCATCAAGAACATTTTGTTCGTCATCAACGAAGAGAACCTGTTCACTCACTGCTTCCTCCTACTCGAATACGCAACATTCCCTCCACCTTGAGACAGCATTCTCCTCATAGCCTAAATCTGCCAGGTAGGTCAAGTTCAGGAAGGAGGATTCTCCTTGTTCCAAAGCATTAGCTGCATGAACAGCTGTAACCGGGCAGAAATTTTTCAAAGGGCAGATTTCTGGTTGATGGTGATAAATTACGGCTTCCATGACCGTGCAGGAGAACCCCCACAGTCCCAGAAGATAGGCCCCAACCTCGGCATGACTCGCCCCCAGTATGGTATATTCAGCCTCCCCCAGAGAGATTCCCTTCCTGTTGGAAAGTTCCTTAACTTCCCGATATTCCTCCGTTATATTTTCAGCAAGGATAAGCTTTCCCACGTCATGGAGCAAGCCGCCCAGAAAGGCCTCATCAATCATGCTCTGGTTTTCGGTTTCTGATTCGGCAATTTTCTGGGCGCTGGCTCCAGTTGCGAAACTATGCTGCCAGAGATCATCCAGAGAAAGAATGTCGATGGCATCCTTTTCATATTGAGAAAAGATCTGGACAGAGAGGACCAGGGATTTGATTGTATCGAGTCCCAAAATGTGGACAGCCTGGACGGGACTTGTGATATGCTGGTGGAGGCCGAAAAATGCAGAATTAACCAGCTGCAGGATCTTGGCACTCATGCTTATGTCCCGGGCAATACAGTTGGCCATATCCTCCACAGAACTTTCAGGGTCGGCCAGCAGCCTCTGAACCTCAATATAGATTGAGGGCAGACTGGGAAGCTTATCTATTTTAGTGACCAATCTCTTAAGCTGCTTGCTGGTCAAAATTTCATGTAGTTTGCAGGCCCGATAAAGGGTGAGCTTAAGCCTGGCCGCTTCACAGGGTTTATCCAGAAGCTGATGAGCTACATTAACCGCCCGCAGGACCATGTTTTTATCCGCCTGGCCTGTCAGGATTATTCGGATGGTTTCAGGGTATCTGTCACGGATTGCTTCCAGAAGCTCGATTCCATCCATCCCCGGCATTCTCATGTCAGTGATCACCACGTCGTAAGGATCTTCAGCCATGGCTTCAAGGGCCTGGCGCCCACCCTCTACAAATGCCATATCAAGGCCGGTTTTGAGACGACGAAGCATCCGCCGCAGGCCGTCCAGGATATTGGGTTCATCATCTACAAAGAGAATGCGTTTTTTGGTCACTTAGTACCCTTGCTTTAAATTAAAGACTAACTTTCTTCCTTAGAGAGGAAGTTCAATTATAAAAGTGGAGCCTTCCCCCAGTTCACTTTCGCAGTATATATTGCCATTATGTTTTTCAACCACGACATCATGAACAATGGAGAGCCCCTGGCCAGTTCCTTTGCCCACCGTCTTGGTGGTAAAGAAAGGATCGAATATCCTGTTTTTTACCTCATCCGACATGCCTGTGCCATTATCGGCAATCTCTATCTTAACCTGACTTCCGTTAAACCCGGTGCTGATAGATATGAGACCCTTTTCTCCCTCTGGATTAGGGCCGATTTTATCCCTTACAGCCTGGGCAGCATTGACGACCATGTTGAGTATAACCTGGCCCATTTCATCACGCAGGCAGGAAACCTGGGGAAGTTCCTGATCAAGGTCCAGCTGAAGTTCGGAGACGTACTTCCATTCATTACGGGATATCAGTACCGTGTTTTCGATTATCTTATTAATATCTTCTGGATTTTTTTCTCTATTGCCGGGATAAGAAAATTCCTTCATGCCCCGGACAATGTTAGTGACCCGGTCAGTCCCATCTTTGGACTGCTCCAGAGCTTTGGGAATTTCCTCCACCAGGAAGTCACAGTCCACTTGATCACGGATCCGCCCCACCCTGTCCACAATATCTTTATTGAATTTTTTTTCGGCGGCAGCATTCCAGAGCTCTTCATATCCTGCGATTAATTCTCTGATATCTTGAAAGGATTCGAGCAGGAAGTCAAGATTGGAAGCAATATACTGGGTGGGAGTATTTATTTCGTGGGCTATGCCAGAGGCCAGTTGGCCTATAGACTCCATTTTCTGGGCATGAAGAAGGTTGGCCTGCAGTTGTTCTTTCTCGTTTTCCATTTTCTTACGCCTGGAAATATCCCGAAGAGCGTGAACGATTCCGATTATGGTTCCGTCCGGATCGAGGTAGGGTATATAACTCACTTCAAAATGAGTGCTGGACTCCTCATCAAATTCCTCAGCCACTATCGGCTTGCCATCCTTCATGACGCTGGTCATCGGGCAGAATTGATAAGGATACTTTTGATTGCGCATCAGGGTGTGACACTTTTTACCGACCAGGTCCTGCGGTCTCTTACCCATATAGTCGGCAAATGCCCTGTTTGAACGGATAATAGTCTGATTCCTGTCAAGGAGAGCGATCATATCAGGGAGGGCATCAATCGTTCGCTCCCACTCCTGCTTGGCCTGTTCTATCCGAAGTTCAATTGTCCTCCTTGTC
>JBEPXR010000268.1:0-3795 GCA_041641775.1 Desulfobia sp.
CACCATCCTCCAGGCCCTGCCTTCAAAACCGGCTGAAAGCGACCTCGCGCTGCTCCGGCGCAGTTCCGGCACTATCAGAGAATTGGCCGACCTGATGGGATTGCTGCAGGAAGAACCCACCCATTACATTCAAAAAAAACAGGAAAGAATTCTTGAACAGCTTAACCTCGACCGATCCGCCATTGAAGACCTCGTCCGGCAGAGGAACAAGGCCCGGGCTGACCGGAACTGGGGGCGGGCCGATGAAATCAGGGATAAACTGGCCGCCTGGAACATAGAGCTCAAAGACTCGCCTGAGGGCACGACCTGGCAGGTCAGGATCACCTGATCAAATAACATATTCCGGATTTGGCAAAACCTTCCTCCTGTATTATTCTGTTAAGGGTGCCTTGAAAAATTAGACATCTGGTTCGAGGACAAGGAGCGGCGAAAATAACAAGCGCAGCATATCAGGTATATGTGAGCATTTTTCTTTTAACCGTACCTTCGGTACGTTTTGGCAAGGAAGGTGACGAATCCATTCCAATGCCTGCGACACCGTAATCGGGCCATAGGGCAATTTTTCAAGGTTCCCTTAATATATTGTCACGCTTATCAACGATTGCAGTTTGCCCCCGACAATCATCAGGAGGAAACCATGACTATTCGTGCTCCGGCAGTAGATGATCGTTTTTATCCGGGAGACCCGTCCACCCTGAGCCGTGCTCTGGACGAACTTATTCCGGTCAAAACTGAAAAAAAACAGGCCCTGGCGGTCATCAGTCCCCATGCCGGCTACATTTTCTCCGGTAAAATCGCCGGCGAAACCTTTGCCCGGGTGGAAATCCCCAAAGACATCATACTCCTCGGACCAAACCACCATGGCAGGGGTGCAGCTGTGGCCATGATGGCGGAAGGATACTACAGGATGCCCTTAGGGGATATTCCCATAAACAGCGAGCTGGCCTCAATGGTCGACACCAGCGGCATCATTGCCGAAGATGTTACTGCCCATCAACCGGAACATTCTCTGGAAGTTCAACTCCCCTTCATCCAGCACCTGCGCAGCGATTTTTCCCTGCTTCCGTTCGTTGTCTCCCACCTTCCCTACTCTTCCTGCGTGGAAGTGGGAAAAGAGCTGGCAAGGGTCATAAAGGAGTACGGCAAGCCCGTCCTTCTGGTGGCGAGCACGGACATGACCCACTTCGAATCCAGACAGTCCGCCACCGCCAAGGACAAACAGGCGATCCAGAAGATCGAGGATCTGGACCCGGAGACTCTTTATGATACGGTGATCGGCCAGGGTATAACCATGTGCGGCATTATGCCAACCACTATCACCCTGGTGGCAGCCCTTGATCTCGGAGCCCGGCAGGCGGAGCTGGTGGGCTACAGCGATTCGGCCGCAACCACCGGAGACACCAGTCAGGTCGTGGGGTACGCCGGCTTTGTAGTGAGCTGATTTTGCTTGACAGACGGACCGGAAAATGATTAGAGTGGAAGGCTGAGAAGACAATAGTCTATCACATCATACGAGCATGCTGGGAGATCGTCTAATGGTAGGACGGCAGACTCTGACTCTGCTAGTCGGGGTTCGAATCCCTGTCTCCCAGCCATTCCTCAAGCCCATCAATTATCCTCCCCTGAAAAAGCTAAGCCCCACTCCGCCAATCCTCTCCACTCATAAAAAAAGTCGAGGTACCTGTATTCTCAATACAAGATCCCATCCTTTCAAAGAAGCGTTCAACCAAAATTAGCAATTCTCTTTTTTTCTTTATTCCCCTATCTTTTAGTATAAGAAGGGCATACGTCGTCGATGTTCTTACTCGTATAATCCTTCAACCATCATTTCTCGTACCAAAAATCCCGATGGAGGTCGTATGGAGATCAGTCAGATATTAGCTGGATTGCACAAAAGGCTGCTGCAATCATACAGTCAAAGCGGTTCTATAAATCATCTGCAGGGAGCCAATCTCCCTTCACGTACGAATGTCATAGAGTTGATATGGCTGCTGGAAGAAGTTATCTTTCCCGGTTTTTTCGAAAGCGCAAGCGCAGACGAACATGATTTGAGCATATTGACTGCCCAGCGATTGGCCCAGCTGTACCATAAGCTTGAGAGAGAAGTACGGAAAAATCTTTCATTCAATAAAAAAGAGGAGTCGCTCGGGGACAGGGCGAATAATATAGATGAAGCCAGCATGATAACCGGAGACTTCCTATCGCGCATTCCTGATATCCGGAATCAGCTCCAGTATGATCTCCACAGTATTTATGACGGGGATCCGGCCGCAAAAGTAAAGGAAGAGGTTATCCTGTCCTATCCCGGGTTACGGGCCATTACCGTTTACCGGCTCAGCCACTATTTCTGGGAGAAAGACTTGAAACTGATCGCCAGAATGATGAGTGAATATATCCATACTCGAACCGGCATTGATATTCATCCTGGAGCAAAAATCGGCCATCATTTTTTTATCGACCACGGGACCGGGATTGTCATCGGAGAAACGACCCATATCGGCAATAACGTCAAACTCTACCAGGGCGTGACGCTGGGAGCCAAATCTCTGGACAAATCCTTGGGGGACAGCAAACGCCACCCAACAATCGAGGACTATGTTACCATTTACGCCAATGCCACTATACTTGGCGGAAAAACTGTCATAGGAGAACATTCGATAATCGGAGGCAACGTCTGGCTGACGGATTCAGTCCCCCCGAAAAGCCAGGTAATCAACTCACCGTCCATTTCGGTGGTTAGCCGTAGCTGAGTTCGGCGATTTTATCATCTCATAAGCAAGGAAACCACTATGCGATTTGAAAATATCATAGAGAGTATCGGCAGAACGCCGCTGATCCGGATTCAATCGTTTGCGGATGAAAATACCGCAACCATCTGGGGCAAACTGGAAAGCAACAACCCGATGGCATCGGTAAAAGACAGGATTGCCAGACAGATGGTTCTCGATGCCGAGGACCGGGGAGAAATACAACCGGGGAAAACGACCCTGGTTGAACCTACCAGCGGCAATACCGGGATTGGACTGGCCATGGTCAGCGCATCCAGGGGCTACGATCTCATTCTCACCATGCCGGAGACCATGTCGACAGAGCGCCGGAAAATCCTGCAGGCATTGGGGGCGGAGCTGGTGTTAACCCCGGGCGACAAGGGCATGAAGGGTGCAGAACAAAAGGCCCAGGAAATTACCGACGCAAAGGAAGATCATGTCATGCTGCAGCAGTTTAAAAATATGTCAAACCGGAAAGCCCACCGTGAAACGACCGCCCTGGAAATACTGGAAGACATGGAAGGCCTGTCCTTTGATGCCTTCGTGGCGGGAGTTGGTACCGGCGGCACCATCTCAGGAGTTGGAGAAGTGATACGGGGAAAAAACTATCCCACCAGAATAATCGCCGTAGAACCGGCCGATTCACCGGTTATCTCAGGTGGATCTCCGGGCCCCCACCGCATTCAGGGCATAGGGGCCGGTTTTATACCTGAAGTCCTGGACAGGGATGTCATTGACAGGGTTATAACGGTTACAAATGAAGACGCTTTTGCCACCTCCCGTCTGTTAGCTGCAAAAGAGGGGTTTTTCGTCGGAATCTCCGCCGGCGCCAATGTGTGGGCCGCTGCAGAAATAGCCAGAGAACTGGGTGCCGGCAAGCATGTGGTCACAGTTTTATGCGATACGGGTGAAAGGTATTTATCAACCGATTTATTTGATATGAAGCAATGATCTTACGAAGCCGCATAGAGGACAGAACTTCTACAGGGGCTGCTCTTTTATCTTCAGGTTGCTTCGTTATCCTTTT
>JBEPXR010000269.1:0-3779 GCA_041641775.1 Desulfobia sp.
AAAGTGCCATACAAACCACCAGCAGAATGATTCGAAAATCCTGCCAATGGGTGCTGATACTCTTTTGCTTCATCGTTTGAGGTCGATTCAACAAGTTAAATCAGACAAAACAGGCTACAGAACCTGCAGCTGCTGCGAAATTATCGTTTAGTTAGGACCTGCACACTGTAACCTACAGGATAACAAAAAGCCCCTACACCGGCCAGTGTTTTACAAATGCTTAACATTTCAATGATAAATTACACAATGCCCACTAAAGAGATTCTCATGCAAAGTAATGGTTGCATCTTTTCCTGTCCACGGCGTATTCTTTGGCAATGAGCCTCATACACATCATTCTTCTCGCGATAGCACTGGCCATGGATGCCTTTGCCGTGGCCATAGCCACGGGGGTAAGCCTGAAGAAAGTCAGTCCCAGGCAGACCTTCAGACTTTCCTGGCATTTCGGCCTTTTCCAGGCCATGATGCCGGTTATGGGTTGGGCGGCAGGACTTTCGGTCAAGGATGTTATCGAAAAGTATGATCACTGGGCAGCCTTCACTCTCCTGGCCCTTGTCGCCTTCAACATGTTAAGGGGCGCCTGCCTGAAAGAGGAAGAAAAGGAGGAGGAAGGAAATGCAAAGGATCCAACCAGGGGAATCTCACTGGTCATGCTTTCATTTGCCACCAGTATAGACGCCCTGGCAGTGGGCTTTTCCATATCGGTACTCAATATCTCGATCTGGACGCCGGTCGTGATAATCGGTCTGACTGCCGGGATGTTCACGGTAGCAGGTCTGCAGATCGGCAGAATGATCGGAGGGATGCGGAGAGTAAGCAGCTATACCGAAGCAGCCGGAGCTTTTGTCCTGCTGGGTATAGGTCTTAATATTCTCTACAGGCACGGGGTCTTCTCATAGATCCCGCTCAACCTCGGTGCGCTCTTTTTCATCATTTACTTCCCTTGCAACCGCGTTTTTTCCACCGGCCCACTTTTTTTCCCCTTCATGGATACCGACCACTTTGTTGCGTCCCATCTTTTTAGCCATGTAGAGATGGTTATCAGCTTTGGCGATCAGCTCCTCCGACTTATTGAGAACGGCTTCGAAAGAGGCAACTCCGACACTGACCGTGAGTTTCTGGGCAGGATAGCGTTTATAAAGAAGTCTACCCAGCTTTTCCACCTCCTTGCGCAGTCTTTCCCCATAGTGAAAGCCATCCTCAAATCCGGTTTCCGGGAGGATGGTCATAAATTCTTCGCCACCGTATCTTCCCAGGAAATCTTTGGGCCGGGAAAACTTGCGCATGGTTCTGGCCAGGATCTTGAGGACCATATCCCCGGCGATATGGCCATAATTATCATTGAAATTCTTGAAGTAATCTATATCGACCATGGCCAGGGTAAGCGGCTCTCCAGTAGACCTGGCTTTAAGAAAATGGTGCTTTATTTTCTCGCTGATGGCGGAACGGTTGTACAGACCGGTCAGTCCGTCAATGGAGGCCATGACCCTGTATCTGTAAAACAGAGCGGCATGCTCCAAGGCTTTTCCCAATTCATGGGCCACCAGGGTAATGGCAGACAAATCGGCTCTGACGATCTCTCTTTCCGAGACAACATTATCAACACCAATAAGGCCTGTTACCCTGTCATCGCTGACGATCGGCACTATACCGAATTCCCTGACTCCCAGCTGTTCCAGGACTCTGGCTTCATCGCTGGTCCGACCATCGATTACCTTGGGGACTTTGCTACGCAAACAGTCTATGAACCCCTCAAGCATCGGGGTAATCTGTATCTCAAGTCCCGTCAGTTCATCTCCTTTATCGCAGAAATTCATGAAATAGCTGATTTTGAACACCCTGGTCTTTTCCTGGACTTCCAGGAGATAGAGCCGGTCGTAATGGTATTCCTTATGCAGAGCTGACAGGGTGTGGTTGATGATCTCCCGCCGGTTTAAGCTGCCGTAGGGAGAGGTAATGATGTCTTTCAAACTTGAGAGGACCTTGAGTTTGTCTTCCATCTCCACCTGGCGGTAGACATACTCACTGTTGAGTTTACAGAGATCCATGTTGAAAAGGAGCAGATTTCCCCTGAGCTGTTCTAATGAGGGGAAGGTAATATTGTAAAACTCGGCTGTTTCCTGGACTTCCCGGTCCATTCTGGCTAAAAGATTGGCAATGTCAAGCTCTTCAACGGGGACAAGCTCCATGGTCTCAAGCTGCAGGCTCTGGTGGTATTTCATGTCCACTGAACCAATGCCCTGGGCCCAGGTTAAATAATTGGCCAGAGAAACAATCGCAATTTCCAGCATCCTCTCCTGGTCCAGGCCAAGGAAACGATAACTTTCATGATGGAATCTGACCGGCAGAACCAGGCTGTCCGAAAGTCCCCAGCGCTCACAGAAAAAGGCGCCGAGTTGATCATGGGGGAGCCCGATGAACTGGTATTCCTCCGTCACCAGCCTTTCGCAGGAGTAGTCGTTGTGCTCAAGAAAATCACCGTAGGTAATCTTTCCGTGTGATTCGAGAAGCATTTTCCCCAGATCGTGCAGGAGACCGGCGACATAGACATCTTCGGGATTGGGATGCCCCTTTACCTCGGCTATGGCTCTGCTTAAAGAGGCAACGGACAGGCAATGCTGCCAAAAAAACGTATAATCGAATCTGGAAGTCTGCTGAACCGAGAGGAACTGATCATAGAGAGAGATCTCCAGACTCAGTGTCCGGATTTTCTCGAACCCGAGAAGAACGATGGCATGCTGTACCGAAGAAATCTTCCGGCCGAATCCATAGGCTGCGGCGTTCACCGTTTTCAGGACCTTGGCCGTTATCGAGGGATCGGTCTCAACAACCTTAACCAGCTGATCTGCCGGAGATTCGAGATCCCCGGTCAGCTTCAGGAGTTTGAGGGCCACGACCGGCAGGGAGGGCAGGTTCTCCAGTTTGCCGGAGAGAACCGTCCCGACCTTTTTTCCATCCGGCAGATAGTTCTTTATGTCGAACCCTTCACCCATTTCCCTGCCCATAAAGATTGCTCTCGGTCTTTAGGGAATCTTGAAAAATTGCCCTGTGGCCCGGTTACAGTGTCGCGGACATTGACATGGATTCGTCACCTTCCGGCACCAATACGTACCGAAGGTACGGTTAAAAGAAAAATGCTCACATATGCCTGATATGCTGCGCTTTTTATTTTTGCCGCTCCTTGTCCTCGAACCAGATGTCTAATTTTTCAAGGCCCCCTTAATTCTTTCAACCAACGGCTTTAACCTTAAATAATTTTACCACTTCCCGACCAATTTCGCCTTCGCCCCCAACCCTTCTGAAAGGTTCCGCCTGCACTCGTCCCCATGTCCATCGGTTCGGGGTTATTGATGGCTGGCTGAAATACTATCCGGTACAGCTCTACTATCTGCGCTCTACTCAATGCAGGATTATGCAAAATTCGAGCCGGATGACCTGTCATTTAATAGAGAACGCATAACCAGATAACTGCGGCATTTACCAGGGAGAGAAAAACGGCGGCAGAACCCAGATCCTTGGCTCTGCCGGAAAGCAGGTGCCATTCCTGGCCGAAGCGGTCGACCACCGTTTCCACAGCAGTGTTCACCAGTTCGACAATCAGGACGATGAAAAGGCTACCGACGAGAAGTGCTCTGCTCACGCCATCCTCCCCCAGCCAGACAGCCAGTGGGATAAGCATAAGACAGAGAACCAGCTCCTGGCGGAAAGCCTCTTCATGACGCAGAGCAGAATGGAGGCCGGCAAGTGACCAGCCCAGGGCCTGAATGATGTGAATCAAG
>JBEPXR010000270.1:0-3772 GCA_041641775.1 Desulfobia sp.
GACGAGACAGCCCTGGTGGAGACCACTTTCTTCCCCAGGGCCTATCAGCGTTACGCCCATGTGTTGAGCCACAACCGCCCTTATCTGCTCACCGGCCTGGTGGAGGAGGATTACGGTGCCGTTACCCTGACCGTGGAGAAGCTGCGAAGCTTGTAGGTTAATCAATATAAATATCTAATAGAAAAATAAAATGAGGCCTGGAAAAAAGAAAGTTGTTCCGGCAAAGCGATCAGAGTTCCTGAATTCAGGATAAGGGTGAGGGAATGTCGCGAGAAATGAATCGGGAAAAGAAATTACAGTTAATTCAACTGTGGTTTGTCAGGGTCAGCTCAATCTGATTACTGGGAAGAGGAAATAAGAGTGGTGTCCGAGCGGATGGGGGGGAGGGATTTAGGAGTTATCGGGAAGGGGCCTTGAAAAATCGTTAGCAGAGGGGTAATGGATTATTCAAGGCTCCCACCGGGCTTTATCTCATCTGCAAGAATGCGCCCTTTTATTTGGCCGGTTGAACAGCCAGGGCCTTGGTGAAGTCGATATAAAGATCCTTCATTCTCTTCCGCAGTTCCTTGAGCCGCTGGTGATCCTCCTCTTCAGCAAAGCGGGGCTCGCTGATGGAGAAAATGTATTTGTGGAGCTCGTCGATCATCTGCTCGGTCATCATACGCCAGTCATGAGAGCAGACCACCCGGAGCGCTTTGACGTCTCCGATTTCTTCCTCCAGAATAGCGAGGGATTTTTCCAGATTTTCCATGAAATTGCGGTGGGCCAGAAGCATGCTTTTTTCCATATCTACCTGTTTCTGCATTTTCTCCTCCTATGAATCATAATTCAAGGATCGTGTTGATGGTTCATTCTTTATTTAAATGGTATACTCTCCCTCCCGACTGAGTCAAATTATTTGTAGATTCATGAATCGGAGCAAGACAGGCTGGAGAAAAGGATTTGGGATCATGCCTTACGGCCGTCGGAGTCGTATACCAGAATCAATCAGTTTTTTTATCAAAAAGCCTCTCCCCATCAGGGAAGAGGCTTGAGGCGCGAAGAACTTTTCAGGTCCTGGCAGCTCTCATCAGGAGGAGGTTCGCTCTATTGTCTTGGAGTAATGAAGGTAAAGATCTTTCAGCCTCGTCCGCAGGTCGCGGATTCGATCTGAATCTTCCTTGGTTAGGAAGCGGGGCTCGCTGATTGAAAAAACGGATTTGTGAAGTTCGTCGATCATCTGCTCAACTGCCAGACGCCATTCATGAGTGGGCACCGTTTCCATCTGTTTTGCTTCCTCGATTTCGTCATGCAGGATTTTCAGAGATTTTTCCAGATTATCCATAAAATCGCGATGAGCGGTGAGCATGGATTTTTCCATATCTACTTGTCTTTGCATTTTTTCCTCCTTTTAATTGTAATTTATAGAGACAGGATATAGGCTGTACTCTCTTTTACAGCGTATAATTTCGTATTGAACCGAGTCAAACGGTTTTTTTCAGGTTGATCTGCTGTTCGGCCATCCCTGCATCCGTTTACCTTTGGTATTGAATCAGCAGGAGTTCTTTCTATAATTAAAAAAGTATCTTCCCGTTAAGTCCGTATGTACCTGAAACTGAAACCATGCCACGTTCCGTCAAAGTTTGCATCCTTGTTCATATAGTCCTGACCCTGATCGGACTGGCCGCCCACATTGACCAGCATCCACCCGGCCAGAGTCTGTTTTTCTGGTGGCCGGTCCTGTTGGGGGTTATCAGCCTACTTATCGTTACCGTTCTCTATATTTTTCCTGCCACCGTGGCCTGGGGATTTTTGTTCACCACCATGGCCGTGGGCCTCGGTACTATCGGCATGGCCTATTTCACCATGCTGACCTTTGAAGAGCCGTATTCCTTCTGGAGAGTGGCCACGGATTCCACCCTGCCCAAAATTCTCCTGTTATGGCTGAAGCTGCCGACAGCCTGGGTAATTTTTTCGAAAATGAAACCCTTGAGGAAGGAAGAAGCGGCCAGGGGATGTCTCACATGAGCCGGGAACCCATACTGCAGACAGGCCTTTTCCCTCGGCCATGGCGTTTTGCTTTGGGTTTCTTCTGTTCGTTTTTTGTCCTGCTTCTGCTGACCGGGGCAGGCTCCGTCCCGTTTCTTTATGAATCCCAGTCCCTGCGGTATAAGTTCGGTCTGGAAAAAAATCTGCTTCTCACCGGTCAGGTCCTTGGTATGCTGGCCGCTACCCTCCTTCTTCTGCAGCTTATCCTGAGCGCTCGTTTTTCCCTGCTGGATCGTATCTTCGGGTTGAATCGGCTCTATTCTGTCCACCGGTACAGCGGAGCGGGCATCGGTGTACTCGTTCTCCTCCATCCCCTCCTGGTCTTTGCCCCGGAGGATATCACTAGCCTGCCGCCCGGGTTCGAGTACTGGCCGGAAATCCTGGGAGCCGGACTGCTCCTCGCCATCCTGACCATTATTTTTTCCAGCCTGTTCCGCCGTTTCCTGGGGCTGCCTTTTCACCACTGGTGGCTGGCCCATCGGCTGGCTACCGTGGCTGTTTCTGCCGCCGTGATTCTTCATGTTCTGTATGTCAGCGACACCTTTGAACAGGGTCAGTCCCGCCTTATGGCTCTTGGTGCCGCCGCTCTCTGGGTCCTGGTCTATGGCTGGGTTAAGCTCAGAGGTTTTCTGCAGAGGAAAAAGCCCTATGAAGTAGAAGAGATCGCCAGGGCAGCCAGGGATACCTATTCGGTCACCCTGAAACCGCAGCAGGACGGCGTTTTTTCCTATCTCCCGGGTCAGTTCGCCTTTGTTTCCTTTACATCCGGGAAGGTCTCCGGCGAAGAACACCCGTTTACCATCTCTTCGTCCCCAACCCGGAAGGGAACTCTGCAGTTCTCCATTCGCTGCAGCGGTGACTGGACCGCCGGAATCGGCTATCTTCGGCCCGGGGATGAAGCAGTCCTGGATGGTCCCTATGGGCTTTTCAGCCATCTGGTCGAATCAGGCCGGCGGGACCTCGTTATGATTGCCGGCGGCATCGGCATCACTCCCATGCTCAGTATGCTGCGCTACATGGCCGATACGGGGGATACCCGCCGGATTACCCTGATCTGGAGCAACCGGACCAGGGAGGATAAGATCTACCGGAATGAGTTCAGAGAGATGGAAGAGCGGCTCGCCGGACTGCGGCTGATTGACGTGTTTACCAGGGAGCGCCAGGATTACGAGGCCGCCACCCGGGTGAACCGGAAAAAACTGGGACGTTTCCTGGTCCACTGCGACAGGGAGTCGGCGGTTTTTATCTGCGGCCCACCCATGATGATGAAGGAGATGAGAAGTACCATGGTCCGGCTCGGCTTCAAGCGGCGTCATATCCATCTGGAAGAGTTTTCCCTCTGAAAGTTGCCGGGAAATTTTGCATTTTTTTCTTTCGGCGGTTCAGGTATCCTGTTTAAAAATATTTGAGAAAGGAGGAAACCGTTATGACAAGAAGCATCTTACCGCTGGTTTTCATTTTGTTATCCGTCTGTTTTTCCAGCCAACCGACCGGGGCTGCGGTTTCCGAGTGGGAATTTGATCAGGTCCATTCCAACTTCTATTTTACCATTGACCATACCTATGCCAGAGTGCGGGGCTTTTTCGAGGATTTTTCCGGGACCTTCCGTTTTGATCCCGACAAGCCCGGAGAGAGCCGGATTGTTTTCAGCATAGAGGCCAAAAGTATTAACACCAATGAACGGAAAAGGGACAACCATCTCCGCACCGACGAGTTTCTCCATGTCAGTAAATATCCGGAAATT
>JBEPXR010000271.1:0-3758 GCA_041641775.1 Desulfobia sp.
TGGGTACGTCGCCCCAGGATATTAAATACAAAGGTGAAGATACCAGGCTGTTCATCGGCGATAATAACACCATCCGGGAGTACAGTTCCATTCACCGTGGAACTGCAGGGGGTCACGGGGTCACCACCATAGGCAATAACAATTTCTTCATGACCTACTCACATGTAGCCCATGACTGCACGATAGGTAACAATATTATCATGGTGAACAGCGTCTCCCTGGGGGGACATGTGACAGTGGGCGACCGGGTGACCATCAGCGGTCTGAGCGCCATCCATCCGTTCTGCACCATTGGAGAATTCGCCTATGTCGGAGCCATGACAGGCGCGACTCTTGACATCCCTCCCTATGTTATCGTTACTGGGCTCAGAGGAGATATGGTGGTCAGGAGTATAAACCGGATAGGTCTGAAAAGAGCGGGCTACAGCGATGAGGAGATCCGGAAGTTGGTCAGGGCTTTTTTCACTATCTTTAAGACGGAAGGACTTCTGCTCGAAGATGCCTTGGAACAGGTGGAAAAAGAAATGCCTGATTCAGTGCTGGTAGCCAATCTTGTGAAGTTTTTCAGGACCTCAACCCGGTACGTAGCCAGGGCCGGCTCCAATGGAGAGTAAGATCGGCATCATCGCGGGTGGCGGGCAGTTTCCCTATCTTTTTGCCGAAAAGGCCCGCGAAGCAGGACGTGAGGTTGTAGTTGCCGCCCACAAGGGGGAAACCCACCCGGAACTCGAGAAGATCAGCGACAGCTTTATCTGGGTGCGGCTCGGCCAGTTGGGCAAAATAATTAAGTTCTTTCATAAAGAGCGGGTCCGGGAAATTGTTTTTCTGGGGACCATTACCAAAACCAGGATTTTCAAAGATATCCTCCCTGACTGGAAGGGCCTGAGTCTCTGGAACAGGATCGATAAGAGACATGACGACGCCATCCTGCGAGCTCTGGCAGTCGAAATGCAGAAAGAAGGTATCGAGGTGGTGGACTCCACCCTCTATCTCAAGGATCTGTTATTCCCTGCCGGCCTGCTTACGTCCAGAAAACCGACTCTGGAACAGATCGAAGATATTCGCTTCGGCCGGGAGATGGCCCGGGAGATAGGTAGACTTGATATAGGTCAGTGTGTGGTTGTCAGAGACAGAACGGTCCTTGCTGTGGAAGCCATAGAGGGAACAGATGAGACGATCAGACGGGGAGGAAAGTTAGGCCGGGAAAAGACCGTGGTCGTCAAAGTGAAGAAGCCGAACCAGGATTTCCGCTTCGACCTCCCCTCTATCGGTCCCAGAACCATTGAAACAATGAGAGAGGTTAATGCCGCCGTCCTTGCCGTGGAAGCAGGCCAGGCCCTGCTTTTTGACAGCAGCACCTTTATTGAGCTGGCTGAACGGAACGATGTCGCAGTTGTCGGTCTGGACAGTCGGGATCTGGAATCAACCATCGATGGAGAGCACTTTCCGCATCGATCTTCGTCCTGACAAACAATCAATATTTCCATACACGCACTATGCAGGCAATGATTCTGGCCGCAGGATTTGGCACAAGACTGCGCCCGTATTCAATGAAAAGACCCAAGCCTCTCTTTCCGGTTCTCGACCAGTCCCTCCTGCTCCGGGTGATAAACCAGGTGCGGCAGTCCGGAGCCGAAAGGATTCTGGTCAACTGCCATTATCTCGCCGGACAGATGGCCTCCGCTCTAGACGACCAGGATGTCGAAATCCAGGAGGAGTCTGAAATACTTGGTACCGGCGGGGCCCTGCGCCGGGCGCTTTCTTTCTTCAAGGCCGAGCCCATCCTGGTTGTCAATGCAGACATCTATCATACTATTGACCTGGCCTGGGTCTACAGGAACCATCTCTCCTCGGGGGCGGACGCCACTCTTGTTCTCCACCATTATCCCCGGTTCAACAATGTTACCCTCCACTCCGACGGTAGAATAACAGGAATACGCGATCACCTCCCGGAACAGCCCGAACTGGCGTTCACCGGTATTCAGGTAATAAATCCGGAACTTCTCCGGAGGCTGCCGGAAGGAAGATATGCCGACATTGTGGAGTATTACCAGGGCTGGCTGAAAGAGGGTGCCGATTTACGGGGTCTGGTAAGTCGTGGGCATTTCTGGAGTGATCTGGGCACAGCCCAGGACTATCTTGCCCTGCATGAAAGATTGCTTCAGGTAATGTGCCGCAACAGGAAGGTCAGTTTATTCAAGGGCCGGGATGTAATCCTGCCTTCGGATGTGACCGTCCGCGATTGGGCGGTAGTTGGGACTGGGGTGAAGATAGGGGAGGGGGTCCATCTGGAGCGGGTGGTGGTGTGGGACGGAGCCGTAGTGGAGAAGAAGAGCATCCTCAAGGATGATATCATTACCTGATGGCAGATTCTCATCTGAATATCGTCAATGACTTGCTGAGTCGTTCGGGTATACCTGGTCCGATACCGGAACGGGCTCTGGTTCGTATAGCCGGTGACGGGTCGGATCGTCAGTTTTACCGGATAGAGTACGATGAACAACCACTGGTTGCCGTCTTTCCCGGTTCTGAAACTGAAAAGGATTTCAGTGAAGCAAAGTCGAGTTATCTGATCGGTAAGCATCTTTACGAAAAGGGTGTCCCGGTTCCGGTCATATTTGCCTATGACCGAGATCATGGTGTGCTTATCGTTGAAGACTGTGGCGATCTTCATCTCCATGACGTCCTGGTAGATGATACTTCTCTCCGGGATATCGATCGTCTTTATCAGAAAGTGATAGACGGGCTCATCCTTCTGCAGGTTGAGGGGAAAGAAGGGTTCGACCGGGAATTCTGCTGGGATACCTCTCGTTATGACATAAACCTGATGCTCACCCGGGAATCTGGCTATTTTCTATCCTCTTTCTGCCATGATTATCTTGGTCTCATTCCTGATCATCCGGAAGTGGCCCTTGAGTTTGAAAGACTGGCCCGACGGGCTGCCAGGCTGCCCGGTGATTATCTGCTGCACCGTGATTTTCAGTCCCGCAACATCCTCGTGCAGGAGAAAAACATCCGGATCATTGATTTTCAGGGAGCCCGTTTCGGCCCCTTGGGCTACGATCTGGCTTCGCTGCTGATCGATCCTTACGCCGGCCTGACCTTCAGGCAGGAGGAGGTGTTTCTGGAATATTATCTGAATGAAATCTCCACCAGGATTGCAATTAACCAGCAGGAGTTCAGGTCCGGATATTACCTGCTGGCCCTGCAACGCAGCTTTCAGATCCTGGGTGCTTTTGCTTATCTTTCCCAGATAAAAGGGAAAAGCTTTTTCAGGAAATACATCAATCCGGCTTTGGCTAAGCTGCATTCTCTTCTGGGGGACGAAAGAGGCGAAGACTATCCCCGTCTCAGAGGGCTGGTAAGCGACATCTCCAGCAGGATGGGTGTTCCTGTCGAATCACATCCGTACTCCAGGCCATGATGATAAGCCGGGAAAGCAATAATTCCGTCACACCATATACCGGATCCGCATAAATGGATAAAGAAAAACGGTTGCCCATAGTCGCCCTTGTGGGGCGTCCCAATGTGGGTAAGTCTACGCTGTTCAACCGTCTGATCAAGAGCCGGAAGGCAATCGTGGACCAGACCCCCGGGGTTACCAGAGACCGTCATTACGAATTGGTTAACTGGAGGGACAGATCATTTACCCTCATAGATACGGGTGGTATCGAACTCAACAGAGAGGAGGAGATGGCCGCCCATATCAAGGAGCAGACCTGGCAGGCTGTTGAGGATGCCGATGCCATCATCCTGCT
>JBEPXR010000272.1:0-3755 GCA_041641775.1 Desulfobia sp.
ATTTCTCCTACGACCCCGGATTTCAATATGGATCCCATTTTGGCCCTTACAACTACGGTTACCGGGGCCGTCATTTCGACTACCGCTACCCCAGCAGATACTACTACTGTTACGGAGATGCGGGGAGGGAAGACGTTACCTACATGAAGGTTATCGGCGTTGCCATCCGGTATGCCCCGGAAAAAGAGAGAAAGATCTCTGAGCCGACAGAACAGTAAGCCGTTTATTCCCCGAATCGAAACAGGGGGCACAATCCTCTCTTATGTCCCAGATGAAAGCCTTCCGGATCAGACCGGGATGGAAAGGAGAAAATCTTGGGTGTAAAAAAGAACAGTAAAGCCAGATGGGCGGCGGCCGGGACCCTGGTAATTTACCTTTTGATCGGCCTGGAGATCCTGATAATGATCTCCCCTTTCGCACTTTACTTTTATTCGGTCTACGGTCCTGTCCTGAACTTTCTCTTCTCTACGCCTCTGACCAGCTGGACTGCCGAGTTTTTCCTGCCCCACATGGTTTTCCCCGACGATCTTCTGATCATTGCGATTTCCTATCTCCAGCTTCTCCTGCCCATCGGTCTGATCCTCTTTCTGGTTGCGGCCATCCCCCTTTACTACCACCGCTTCACCCGGCGCGGTCCGGCCAAGGGTGGGATATACTCCTTCAACCGTCATCCCCAATACCTCGCCCTGGCCATCGCCGGTCTGGGACTGCTCCTGTACTGGCCGCGCTTCATAATCCTGGTCTTTTATATCACCATGCTTTTT
The DNA here is from genome assembly GCA_041641775.1 of Desulfobia sp. GTDB lineage: Bacteria > Desulfobacterota > Desulfobulbia > Desulfobulbales > SURF-16 > JAWLDV01. The sequence continues at coordinate 765 of JBEPXR010000272.1, forward strand.
GTCTACTATCTGCTGGCCAGAATCGAGGAGAACAGGATGGTCAGGGAGGCCGGAGAGTCGTATCAGGAATATCTCAACCAAACCCCCATGTTTATTCCGGGTGAGCCGGGGGGGAAGATCTACCAGGCTGTTTTCGGCTGGATCAGGCCCAGGGGTCTCGGCCTGGCGGCATGCTTCCTGGTAAGCCTGGTTCTTGCCATGACTCTTGCTCTGGGGCTGCGCATCCACACCGTAAATAATCTGCCCCTGACCACCACCGGGAAAATGACCCTGGTCTCGGCCTTTCCCCAGCCTGCCGGGAAACTGACAGACCTTTATCAGCTGGTGAGTTCCCATCAGGAAGTCGAGGAGTTTCTCGACCAGCATCCCCGGATAAACCTGGCTTATGTCGTGCCCCGGGACTTTTTCCTCATGGCCCTGATAACAGATGCCGGCAGAAAATTTACGGAAAGCATGATTGAACGCTATCCGGAAATTCTGGAATGGCACAAGTATAAGTTCAGGGGAGGTATAGGCAGATTCTTCAAGATCTTTTACAACTTCATAGCCACCGTCGGCAACAATGAAAGAGAGCTGGATATTGAGCGCTTTGTTTTTGTCAGCGTGATCGATGAAAAAGGCAGGATGGTGACCGGGGAAGACGTTTTTGATATAGGAATGCGAAGGCATCCCGCCCTGCTGGTGGATGTGGATGCCTTCACCCGGAAAGTGCTGGCGGTGGAAAATATCGCTCCCCGCCATAAATGGGGCCGGATGCCCATGCCCACCTTCTGAGACCCCGATCCGATCCGGCTCAATCCCAGCTTGACACCGGACATCCTTTCAGCGACGATAATTATAGACTCGGTGGTCGGGTAAGTTTTGCTGCCGGCCCCTTAAAATTCCGCACGTATGGACGGACCGACAATTTCGCGCGTGAGGCGACCAGGGAGGAAACTATGGCCAGATTCAATGTACCCCTGCTGGGGACTGATGAAAGATTTCCTGATCTCGAAATTCAGCCCGTTGAGCACGATAGACTGCAGCTCCCCGGAGATCTTGCCGGAGGATATTCTGTGCTGCTTATCTACCGGGGACACTGGTGACCCTTCTGTAATCAGCAGTTGGCTGATTTTCAGCAGCATCTGAGAGAACTTGTTGATGAAAATATCAAAATTGCCGCCGGCTCCGTGGATTCCAAAGATAAGACTGAAGGGATAATCAACGAACAAAAGCTCACCTTTCCCGTCGCTTACGGCCTGGAGCTCGAACACGTGGCCAAAACCCTGGGGTGTTACTACGAACCAGAAAAGAAGTTCTTTCACGCCACCGGCTTTCTGCTCAGACCTGACAGCCGAATTGAAGTGGCCTGCTACAGTTCAGGGGCCATCGGCCGTCTGAAGGCGGGAAATGTCGTTTCCCTGGTCCGTTACTACAAAAAACACCGTGACTGAAAACCCCACGGCTGCTTCAGGCCCGGCAGACTTCGACCAGCACCGGCCTGTCAGTTCGCTCCCTGACGGTGATTTCAACCGGCAGAAAAAGCCGGACAACCTCGGCATTGGTGAGGAGATGGCGGCTCACCCTGGAGGTGGTAAACCGGGAAGGTTCAGCTGCCAGAGCCAGGGGAAGCAGAAGCTGGTCGGCCAGGAAATGATCAACAGCCGCTCCGGTTGCCAGAAAATTTTCCAGTTGATCCACCGCTTCGTCAGCCACCCTTTCCGCAGGCTTCCCCTTCTCGCCCAAACCGAAGAAACAGCACTGTCCCTGTTCGAACCGAGCCAGCAGCAGGAGCACGGTTCCCGGGGAATGGGCAGCCAGGCGGCTGGTTTCAATCCCGCTTACCGGATAACGGTCAGCCAGTCTTTTCAGGGCCTGCCGGCGCTGACGATCGGCGATATGATCCGGAAGGGCGGCGCTGGCGGAAAGTCCCCTGATCCCGACTAACTCGCCCCTTTCCGTCATGACTATCGGTCTGACAACGGCCGCAGGATGAATCTCCGCCCGGACCACTCCACCGCCTCTGGGATAAAACCCCGCCTGCTCCATGGTCAGATCAACTTCAATTCCTGCATGGTCTAAAAAGGAAGACCAGTGCCAGGCCAGATATTCGAAACAGGGACTCCAGGGAACATGGGTGCCACCCGAGACTGTCACCACTGATTTCTGTTCCGCCCTGACCAGAACAGGGAGAATTGTCTGCAGGACCAGGGACGCCGCCCCGGCGGTGCCGATATCGAAACGGTAGGTCCGGGCTGAAGCCGGCCCAGGTTGGAAAATCAACTCGGTGGCGCCGATAACCGCCCCGGTTACCCCAGCCTTGCAGATTTCCGCCACCCCTTCGACCGCATTCAGGTGCTGAGGACGCAATCCGGGTCTTGAACGGTTCAGCCTGATATTTCTGATGTGAAAAGGTTTACCGGTGATCGCCGACAGGGTAAGAGAACTTCTCAGAACCTGACCACCCCCCTCTCCCCTTGCCCCATCAATTTCAAGCATCCCGCCTCCCTGATCTTCATCCTGGTCAATAAGCTTCCGCCTTGTTATGTACCAATTCTATAACAAAACTGACCGGGATTGAAGTGTGGCAAGGGACTTGGCCACGGCAGAAGTCATGTCAAAAATCCTGGACAAACCGAAAGTGCATCAGGGGAGATCAGAAGAAGTCAGACTGCTTCCGGAGGCTTCGAGGCTTTCCTGGACGATTTAAAAAAACGCATGATTATGATCCCCAATTCATAAAGGCCGAAAATCGGCACGGCCAGAAAGACAGCCGCCAGGAGCTCGCCGGCGCTGAGCAGAAAGGCAAGAATGAGGATGGCCAGGTAAAAGTATTTTCTCTGCCTGACAAAATAGGATGGGGAGAGTAGGCCCGTTTTCCCGGCCGCAGCCATGAGAAACGGAATTTCAAAGGCAAGACCGAAAGTTATGCAGGTGCGGACCACGAAACTCAGGTAGGCGCCGAGCTTGAGTTTGGGCGTCAGATCTGCCCGGACAAATTTCATGAAAAAG